>JADCBH010000184.1 GCA_020253595.1 Brevundimonas sp. | reverse complement strand
TTGCACAACGCCGATTTAGGGTATTTTATTGCGCCATAACGATAATCGGAGAAACGACTTGGCTGACGAACTGGACCCGATCGACGCCCGCATCCTGGACATCCTGCAACAGGACGCCGGCCTGTCGGTCGCGGAGGTCGCCGAGCGGGTGGGCCTGTCGGCCTCGCCGTGCTGGCGGCGCATCAAGAGACTGGAGGATACGGGCTTCATCCGCAAGCGGGTCACCTTGCTGGACGCCGGTCTCCTGGGTCTCGATTTCGAGGTCTATGCCATCGTCAAGCTGAGCCTTCCGTCCAAGGACAATCTGGACGCGTTCGAGGCGGCCGTGGCGCATTGGCCGGAGGTCGTGCAGTGCGCCACCATCACCGGCCGTGAAGACTATGTGCTGCGCATCATCACCTCGGACATGCACGCCTTCGACAACTTCCTGCGCGAGAAGCTGCTCAGCCTGGGCATCGTCTCGGACTGCGAGAGCCATATCGTCACGCGCGGCGTGAAGAACGTCACCACACTGCCGCTGGGCATCATCACGCCCCACATTCCGTGAGGCGCGAAGGCGGGTCGTCGACCCGCCTTCGCTCTTCGGTCAGGCCTTGCGCGCTGAAGTCCGGAATCGGAGCCAGAGCGCCGAAACCAGGAAGTAGAAGGCGCCGAAGCCCGCGTAGCCGGCCACGGAAGAGATCGAGAGTTCGGCCTGGGTGGTCGACAGGTGGAAGAAGAAGCCCCCAGCGAGGGCGGACTGGGCGCCGCTGAGGACCATGGCCCACTGGGCATCGTAGGCCCGCCACCGGCGAACGCCGGTGATCAACTGAAACAGGCCGGCGAGGACCGCCCACAGTCCGAAGATCGCGATCATGGCCTGCAGGCCGGACGTTGCGCTGATCCCCATCGCGATTGCGGCGAAGATGCTGATGACCGCATTCGCAGTCTGGGAGAGATTGGTCCCCAGGCCCCCGCTGGCGCGCGCATCCAGAATGTTGGCGAGGGCATCCCATGCCGGATAGACGACCAGAAGGACGACCCCGATCGCAGGGTTGGCGACGCCCAGGGTGAAGGCAAGGGCGACCCAGACTGCCGAAACCCCAGCTCGGGTGAAGTAGTAGACACCCAGGGCGGACAAACGCTTTCCAGGTTCAATCGCGGAATCGATCACTTTCGGTCTCCATATACATGATGCGACATTATATGTCGCGACATGTAACACGTAGCCCGTAGCCGTGACGTTTGCCAAGGTTATCTGCCGTGACATAGAATGTCGAAACGGCCGATCCGGCCCGCTGCGGATGAATTCATTGAACGCCTACGTCCCGACGCTGGACGATCAGCTCTGTTTCTCCCTCTACGGCGCGAGTCTGGCGATCAGCCGCGCCTACAAGCCGCTGCTGGACCAGCTCGACATCACCTATCCGCAGTATCTGGTGTTGAGCGCCTTGTGGGAGAGCGACGGCCAGACAATCGGTGCAATTGCGGACCGCCTCGGTCTGGACTCCAGCAATGTGACGCCTCTGGTGAAGCGGATGGAGGCGGCCGGCCTGGTTCTGCGACAGCGCAATCCGTCAGACGAACGACAGGTGGTGGTCAGCCTGACGACGGCCGGCGCGGACATGCATGCGCGTAGCGCCTGCCTGGGGCAAAGGTTGTTTGAGTCTTCCGGCATGAACGTCCAGGCCCTCGTCCAATTGAACAAGACCGTTCAGGCGTTTCGCGATGCTGTCACCCGCTATAGTCTGGCCCACGAGACTTGATCCCGACGATGCGCGAAAACGATAGGCACCGGGCCGATTGGCCGCGGTCCGATGCTGTGACGAAAGGGAAAAGCCGATATGATCGAGATGGTGATCGACGCCCGCAGGAAGGACCTCGGGGGCTTCGAGGTCGGCCGTGTCCTGCCCTTCCATTCCCGCCGGATGATCGGGCCCTTCATTTTTCTGGATCACATGGGGCCGGCCGAGTTCGCGCCGGGCGCCGAGGCTATCAATGTTCGGCCGCACCCGCACATCGGCCTGTCGACCCTGACCTATCTGTTCGAGGGCGAAATCCTGCATCACGACAGCCTGGGCTACAGCCAGGCGATCCGCCCGGGCGAGGTGAACTGGATGACCGCCGGCAAGGGCATCGTCCATTCCGAGCGCACCGATCCGCTCAAGCGCGCCCAGGGCGGGCCCATGAACGGCATGCAGGCCTGGATCGCCCTGCCCAACGAGGCCGAGGAGACCGACCCCAGCTTCCAGCACGTCGGCGAGACCGGCCTGCCCCTGTATGAGAACAGCGGCCTGTTCGCGCGGCTGGTCGCCGGCGAAGCCTATGGGGCCAAGGCGGGCGTTCAGGTGTCCTCGCCGCTCTTCTATGTCCACTGGGAGCTGCAGGACGGGGTGCGCACCGCGCCGCCCCCGGGTCGGGGCGCGGGCGGCATGTCCGAGCGCGCTCTCTATGTCGCCAAGGGCTCGGTCGAGGTCGGCGACCGCACCTTCCACGAAGGTCAGATGGTCGTGCTGGAGCCCACGGCCGAGCCGACCGTCCGCTCGATTGGCACCGCGACCGTCATGGTGCTGGGCGGAGAACCCGTGGGCGAGCGTCACATCTGGTGGAACTTCGTCCATTCGTCGCGCGCCCGCATCGAACAGGCCAAGCAGGACTGGAAGGCGGGACGCATGACCCTGCCGACCGAGGACGACCACGAGTTCATCCCCCTGCCCGAAGACGCCGCCGTCACCACGCGCTCGGACCCGCCCCCGCAGCCGCCGACATCGGCGGCCTAGGTCGGCGCGCAGTCGCCCGTCCGCGCAAAAGCGGCGATTGGCATCAAGTTGTTGAAAAGAATGGTGGACGCGACAGGGATTGAACCTGTGCCCCCTACGATGTCAACGTAGTGCGCTCCCGCTGAGCTACGCGTCCGCCGTGCCGGTTCCGGCAAGGCCGGTCCGGG
>JADCBH010000183.1 GCA_020253595.1 Brevundimonas sp. | reverse complement strand
GTCCCAGCAGTCGCCGTTCTTGCCCACGACCACGTCGAACTCGAGCTCGGCGTAGCATTCGTAGGGCTGGGACTTTCTCAGGTCCCAGGCGATGTCGGAGCCCCGCAGCATGACGCCCGAGAAGCCCCAGGCCAGCGCCTGTTCCTTCGACACCACGCCGATGTCCACGTTGCGCTGCTTGAAGATCCGGTTCTCGGTGACGAGGGACTCGATGTCCTTCAGCGCCGCCGGAAACTCGGCGCACCAGCGGCCGATGTCGTTGATCAGTTCCGACGGCAGGTCCTGATGGACCCCGCCCGGGCGGAAATAGTTGGAGTGCAGCCGCGCCCCGCAGGCCCGCTCATAGAAGACCATGAGCTTTTCGCGTTCCTCGAAGCCCCACAGCGGCGGCGTCAGCGCCCCGACATCCAGCGCCTGGGTCGTGACGTTGAGCATATGCGACAGGATGCGGCCGATCTCGCAGTACAGGACGCGGATCAGCTGGGCACGATAGGGAACCTCGATGCCCAGCAGCCGCTCGATGGCCATGCAGAAGGCGTGCTCCTGGTTCATCGGCGCGACGTAATCCAGCCGGTCCAGATAAGGCACGTTCTGGATGTAGGTGCGCGCCTCCATCAGCTTTTCGGTGCCGCGGTGCAGCAGGCCGATGTGCGGATCGACGCGCTCGACCACTTCCCCGTCCAGCTCCAGCACGAGGCGCAGCACGCCGTGGGCGGCCGGGTGCTGGGGGCCGAAGTTGATGGTGAACTTGCGCTCGTCCATCTCACGCGCGTGAGCGGTGCGGTTGTCGGGCTCGTCGAAGGCGATCTGGCCCAGATCCTGGGCGGCCGCATCGGCGGTTTTCACGGAATGTCCGTCGGCCATCAGGCTTTCCCTCCGATGGCCTTCTCGTCGCCCGGCAGCACAGGCACGGGATATTCCGCGCCTTCCCACGGCGAGAGGAAGTCGAAGTTGCGGAACTCCTGCGTCAGCTTGACGGGTTCATAGACCACCCGCTTCTGCGCCTCGTCGTACCGGACCTCGACATAGCCTGTCATCGGGAAGTCCTTCCTCAGCGGGTGTCCGCTGAAGCCGTAGTCGGTCAGCAGGCGGCGCAGGTCCGGATGGTCTGAGAACAGGATGCCATACATGTCGAACGCCTCGCGCTCGAACCAGCCGGCGGACGGATAGACGGCGATGGCGCTGGGCACCGGGGCAGCTTCGTCGGTCGTGACCTTGACCCGGACGCGGATGTTCCGGGTCAGGCTGAGCAGGTGGTAGACCACGTCGAAGCGCTCGGCCCGGTCGGGATAATCCGCGCCGCAGACGTCCAGCAGCTGCTGGAAGCCGAACCGGTCGCGCAGATCGGTCAGCACCTCGACGATGCGGTCGCGATGGCAGGTGAGCGTCAGCTCGCCATAGGCCACCGACGCATCGACCTGCAGCTCGGCCACCATTTCCTGACCCAATGGCGTCAGTGTCGCCGTCCGAGCCTCCTGAACCGCCAGGCCGCTCATCGCTCGATCGTCCCCGTCCGACGGATCTTCTTCTGCAGTTGCAGCAATCCGTAGACCAGCGCCTCCGCCGTCGGCGGGCAGCCGGGCACATAGGCGTCCACCGGCACGATGCGGTCGCAGCCGCGAACAACGCTGTAGCTGTAATGGTAGTAGCCACCACCGTTGGCGCAGCTGCCCATGGACAGGACATAGCGCGGGTCCGGCATCTGGTCGTAGACCTTGCGCAACGCGGGAGCCATCTTGTTGGTCAGAGTGCCGGCCACGATCATCAGATCGGACTGACGCGGGCTAGCGCGCGGAGCCATGCCGAAGCGTTCCAGATCGTAGCGCGGCATGGAGGCCTGGATCATCTCCACAGCGCAACAAGCGAGACCAAAGGTCATCCACATCAGCGAGCCCGTCCGGGCCCAGTTGATGACGTCGTCCAGCGACGCCGTCAGGAAGCCGTGCTCGGTGACTTCGGCGTTGACCGCCTCGAAGAACTTGTCGTGGATCTTGGGGTCATAACCCTCAACCGACGAACGGGCGCCCTGGCCATAGGCGGTGGGCAGCGGGCTGCTGGGTGCGATCACTGCCATTCCAGCGCGCCCTTCTTCCATTCGTAGATGAAGCCGACGGTCAGGACACCGAGGAAGACCATCATCGACCAGAAGGCGAAGATCATCTCGCCGCGGTCCAGATCGAACATCGACACCGCCCACGGGAACAGGAAGGCGACTTCCAGATCGAAGATGATGAACAGGATCGATACCAGATAGAACCGGACATCGAACTTCATGCGGGCGTCATCGAAGGCGTTGAAACCGCATTCGTAGGCCGACAGCTTTTCGCTGTCCGGGTTCGACGGGGCCAGCACCCAGGCCGCGACCATGAAGCCGAGGCCGAGCACCGTCGCGATGCCGATGAAAATCACGATCGGCAGATACTGCAGAAGAAAGTCGTTCATGCGTCCCGGTCCACGCCGCGACTGGAAGGTGCGGCGGATTCGGCGTCTTCTAGACCCAACCTTCGGCGGGTTCAAACCCATGCGCAGGCATGAATTTGATTGAGAGCAATTCGCAAAAATAGTGCTGTTGTCGCATGTTCATCTTCGTTGCCACAGGTTAGCGGTTCCTTCCCGCTTCAACGACCCATGGAACCCGAATGGCCTCCGGATTTGGCATCCTCAACGCGGTCGAGCGGATCGGCAACAAGCTGCCCGATCCGGTCTTCCTTTTCCTCTGGTTTATCCTCGCCCTCATCATCCTGAGCATGGTCGGTGCCGGCCTCGGCTGGGAGAGCGTCAATCCGGTCACCGGCGATATCCTCACAGCCAAGAGTCTTCTCGCGCCCGAGAACCTCGAGAAGCTGATCATCGACATGCCCAAGACCCTGGCGAATTTCCCGCCGCTGGGGATCGTCCTGACCGTCGTTTACGGTGCGGCGGTCGCGGAACGTGCCGGCATGTTCACTACCGCCTTCCGGGGCATGCTCCTGAATGCGCCCCGTTTCATTCTAACCCCGGTGGTCGCTGTGACGGGCATGGTTTCCCACCATGCGTCAGACGCTTCCTACGTCGTGGTGATTCCGCTGGCCGCCGTCATCTTCGCCGCCGCCGGACGCCATCCCCTGGCCGGGCTTGCCGCAGGCTTTGCTGCGGTATCGGGCGGTTTCGCGGGCAACCTCTTCCCAGGCGCGTCAGATGCCCTGATCCTGGGCATCACAGAGCCCGCCGCACAGCTGATCGACCCGAACTATACGGTGACCATCGCCGGCAACTGGTTCTTTTCGATCGGCATGGTCGTGATCTTCACGCCAATCATCTGGTTCCTGACCGACGTCGTCATCGAGCCGCGCCTGAAGAGGCGCGCACCCATCGAGATCGAAGGGCCGAAAGCCGATGAGAAAACACCTCTGACACGGGAAGAGAAGCGCGGCCTGGGCTTCGCGGGCCTGACGCTGCTCGGCATGGTCGCGCTCTGGGTCGTGATCCTGATGATCCCGGGATCACCGTTCATCGACCCGGAGGCCGAACCGAACACCCGGCTCAACCCGCTCTACCAGTCGCTGGTCGCCTTCTTTGCCATCCTCTTCTTCCTGGCCGGGGCGGCCTATGGTGTCGGGGCAGGCACCGTGAAGAGCCATCGCGATCTGGTCGTCATGATGCGCGACGGTATCGCCCAGATGGCACCTTATGTGGTCCTCGCCTTCTTCGCCGCTCACTTCGTCGCCATGTTCAACTGGTCGGGACTGGGACCCATCCTGGCCGTCGGCGGTGCCGAGTATCTGAAGACGCTTGCCCTGCCTGCCCCCCTTCTGCTCATCGCGGTGGTTCTGGTCTCCTGCTTCTTCGACCTGTTTATCGGCTCGGCTTCGGCCAAGTGGTCGGCGCTGGCGCCCATCGTGGTGCCGATGTTCATGTTGCTGGGCATCAGCCCGGAAATGACGACAGCTGCCTATCGCATGGGCGATTCCGTCACCAACATCGCCACCCCGTTGATGAGCTATTTCCCTTTGATCCTGACCTTTGCCCAGCGCTGGGATCCCAAGTTCGGGCTTGGCTCACTCATGTCGACGATGCTGCCCTACGCCGGGGTTTTCCTGGTCGCGGGTCTGGCGATGGTTGGAATGTGGGTCGCTCTGGACCTGCCTCTGGGACCGGGCGTGGGTGTGCATTACGAGCCCCCGCCACTGGCTCCGACGGCCCCGGTCGCGCCCTAAGGAAATATCCACAGCCGGGGCGCTTGACACTGTCGGGCGCCCCCGCCTAAACGACGCCCCTCGCCGCGCCGGACACCGACGCAGCGGGAAACGCGGGTGTAGCTCAGTTGGTTAGAGTGCCGGCCTGTCACGCCGGAGGTCGCGGGTTCGAGCCCCGTCACTCGCGCCACTTTCCTTCGATCTGGAAAGTGGCGCACCGCCCCTCCTGTTCTTTTTGATGGCAAGACTAGACGAAGTGCCACTCGCGTGAGCAGCTTTGGGCCATGCGCGCGCCTTTTCCCCGCAATCTCTGCACCGACTGCGGCGTCTCGCGCATGGAGGATCCCAGTCTCTGCGGCCGGGCCTGCCAGTTCATCAAGCCCGACTATCCGAAGCTGGAGGCTCG
>JADCBH010000182.1 GCA_020253595.1 Brevundimonas sp. | reverse complement strand
GGTTGGCGCATCTACGATGGGATCAACGATGTCGATACCCTGACGGGGATGGAGTGGGGATGGTTCGCCGGTTCGGCTGCCGAGGACCTGAGCATCTCGGCGGGCAAGAGTTTCGACGCCTACGGATACATGCTCGGCTATGCGGATCTCTTGAACACCTTCCGGAACAATCCGCTCGGCGCCTACCTCCATTATTTCCGCGAGGGGCAGGCACAGGGTCGGGTAGCTGACTCTTTCAACGGCTTGGCCTATATTGCGTCCCATCGCGACTTGATGCTGGGGTTTGGCGTGAATGGAAATCTGGGATCCCAGCACTTTGCCCTGACGGGTCAGGCTGAAGGGCGCACAATCACGTTCAACGCCACCAACTATCTGAACGCCAACGCGGACTTGCGCGCGGTATTCGGCAACGACCTGGAAGCGGCGACCCGCCACTACATCCAGTTTGGCTTCGCGGAGGGGCGGCCGACGGGTGGCTCGGGCTCCGCCGCCCTGCTCGATGAGACCGCAAAGGGCGATGCTGGAGGCGATCCGCAAGTATCCCCGCTGGAAGGCGAACTCCTGAACGACGCCGTGCATCGGGATGCGTTCGACCTAGGGTCTGTCCTTGCGGTCGGCCAGACCCGCGGGGCTTCTGACCCCGTGATCCTGCAGGCCTCCAAAGCAGAGATCATCTGGGTGTCTCCTGCAGCCGACGATGCGCCGATCACAATCGCCGAACGCGAGCTCCAGCCTTCAGACGCTCAGTTCCTGTCTGCCTTCATGGCCATGAGTGTGCGTGGCAACACCATGCGTGAAGAGTTCGATCAGCGAGCCCTGTTCCACGATGGGGGCCGGGTGCTGTTTGATTCTCTGGGTTCCCGGGCGGAAGACAGCGGGCGACTGACCTTCACGATTTCCTCGGATTCCGCGCCTTCCGTCGCCAATGGCGCGCTGGTTGTCACGGTCGAGCGTGATATTCAGCGGATCGATACCGAGCTGATGGCCGCCCACATGGCCATGAACGCTCGGGGCAATACGATGCGTGAAGAGTTCGACCAGCGGGCCTTGTTCCACGATGGGGATCGGGTGCTGTTCGATCCGATGGATCCTCAGTGGGAAGCGGGCGTACCGCCGACGTCCTTCGTGCCGTCGGACCCCGTCGGCTGAGAGCTCAATCCCGCCTCGGCGGGGTGATCTGAACGGCCTCGCAGCCGGCGGCGATCAGGCATTGCATGAAGAACGTCGCCGTGAAGGCACCGCGGCTGATCTTGTTGCGCAGGTTGGCCTCGGTCTCGATCACGCCCTGCTGGGCAAGGCGCTCGACCAGATCGGCATAGGTCAGGCGGCGCCGCTTCAACTCCGCCTTGAGGATCGCCTTCACGTCCGCTGCGCCCAGGGCGACCGGCTTCGCGACCCGCGACGGCGCAGGTTCTGGCGTGTCAGAAGGAGTGTCGGCCTTGTCGAGCATCGTCGTATCCGCGACGTTTGTAATCAAATACGATACATTTTCCGTTGACAGCAAGCGGTTTCGTCCGCATTTCTCGCGCCGTTTCGTCCAGGCCTTTGCCCGGACTCCTGGATGTACGCCGCAATGACAGCCGCCGCCCCCGCTGCCGCACGAAAGGATACGCTGCTGAACGCCGCGATCCGCAGCGGTCGCAATGCCATCATGGTCGCGGCGCTGTTCAGCCTCGTCACCAATGCCCTCTATCTGGCCCTGCCGATCTTCACCAACCAGGTCTATGGGCGGGTGCTGTCCAGCGGCAGCATGGCCACCCTGATCGTCCTGACGCTGGGCACGCTCTTCGTCTTCCTGATCTCCAGCCTGATCGACTTCTATCGGGCGCGCGTGCTGATGAACTTCGGCATGACGTTCGACCAGCAAGTGTCCAGCCACGTCTTCGCGGCGCTGTTCGACGGCGTGACGCGGCGCGAGGGCCAGGTCGGCTCCCAGGCGCTGCGCGATCTCGACCAGTTTCGCTCCGTGGCAACCGGCAACGGCATTACCACCCTGTTCGATCTGCCTTGGCTCCCGCTCTATCTGACCGTTCTCTTCGTCATCGACGTCTGGGTCGGCGTGCTGACCCTGGTCGGCGCGATCGTGTTGGCGTTCCTGGCGATCATGCAGGATCGGGCCAGCCGTCCTGCCCTGCGCCGGACCAATGATGCCGCCATCAAGAGCTATGGTTTCACCGAGGCGGGCCTGCGCAATGCCGAGGTGGTTCGCGCCATGGGCCTTCTCCCTCATATCGGTCGCCAGTGGATGGCGCACCGCCAGGAGGCCCTGGATCACGGGATCGACGCCGGCCGCGCTTCGGAGGTCTGGTCCAACGCCATCAAGTTCGTCCGCATGGCCATTCAGATCGGCGTCATCGCCCTCGGCGCCTTCCTGATCCTGGAAGGCCGGATCGGCGCGGGCATGCTGTTCGCCAACATGATCCTGTCGTCGCGGGCCCTGGCCCCGATCGAGCGCGCAGTGGGAACCTGGCCCCAGCTGGTGGCGGCGGCCCAGGCCTATGAGCGGCTTCAGCACCTTTTCTCGGTCTACAAGCCCACCCAGCCGGGCACCTCTCTGCCGCGCCCCAAGGGTCAACTCAGCGTCGAGGGTGTCAGCTTTGGCGCGCCTGGCAGCCCCCGGCTGATCCTGACCGGCCTGACCTTTGCGGTCCCGGCTGGAAGCTTCCTCGGCGTCATCGGCCCCTCGGGGGCCGGCAAGTCGACCCTGGCGCGTCTGCTCGTAGGGGTCTGGCCGCCGCTCGCCGGGGCCGTCCGCCTGGACGGGTCCGACGTCTTTGGCTGGTCGAGGACCGACTTCGGTGCCCACATCGGCTATCTGCCCCAGGACACCGAGCTGTTCTCCGGCACAGTGCGGGACAACATCGCCCGGTTCATGCCTGATGTGACGGACGCCGAGGTCATCGCCGCGGCCGAGAGCGCCGGCGTGCACGAGATGATCGTCCGCCTGCCCAACGGCTATGACACCGAGCTGGGCGGTCAGGGCGGCGTCGTCCTGTCGGTGGGTCAACGCCAGCGGGTGGGCCTGGCCCGCGCCATGCTGCGCGATCCCGCCTTCATCGTGCTGGATGAGCCCAACGCCAACCTCGACGCCCAGGGCGAACAGGCCCTTCTGCTGGCGCTCAAGAAGATGAAGGCCGCCGGCACCACCGCTGTGGTCATTTCGCACAAGCCGTCCATCCTGGCGGACGCCGACATGCTGGCCGTCATCCGCGACGGCAAGATGGACCTGTTCGGGCCCAAGGCCGAGGTCATGGCACGCCTGGCGGCCAACAGCGCGGCCCAGCCCCAGCCCCAGACGTCGCCTGCCCCCGCCAACCAGTCCCCCGTCGCCCCCGACACCGCCGCCAAGGCCATCGCGGCCACGGCCGCGCCCGCGCCGCCCGCGCAATCTTCCGGAGGTGCCCGATGAAGGCCCTGCTGTCCCGCTTCAGCTGGACCGAGATCCGGCGCTTCTTCACCGAGGACGCTCCGGCACCGGTCCCCGCCTTCGGCACGACCGCCTCGACGCCGATGACGAAGGAAGCCCGCGCCCGCATCCGTCGTCCGATGCTCGCCGGCCTGGCCATCATCCTGGTCTGCGTGGTGGGTCTGGGTCTGTGGGCCAGCTTCGCCCCGATCTGGAGCGCGGTCATTGCACCGGGCCAGGTGCGCGTGGAGTCCAACCGCCAGACGCTGAAGAGCCGCGAAGGCGGGATCGTTCGCGCCATCAATGTGCGTGAGGGCCAGTCGGTGAAGTCGGGTGACCTGCTGATCCAGCTCGATGACACCGTCGCCAACGCCCAGCTCGACGTCCTGACCAACCAGTACGACGTCGCCTTGATGCAGCATACCCGCTTCACCGCCGAGGCGACCGGCCAGCGCGGCCTGGTCGTGCCCGCCGAGCTGCGCGAGCGGATGAGCGATGCGCGCGTCTCCGCCACGGTGAACAACGAGACGCTTTTGTTCACCACCCGGCTTCAGGCCGTAGACGGCCAGAAGGCGATCCTGGACCAGCGCCTGCTCCAGCTTGAGACCGCCCGCTCGGGCCTGAACCTGCAGGTTCAGTCGATCGACGAGCAGATCCGCCTGATCGGTGAGGAACTGGCCGGCTACCAGACCCTGTATGAACGCGGCTTCGCCCCCCGCACCCTGATCCTTGCCCGCCAGCGCTCCCTGGCCGAGCTGGGCGGCCGTCGTGGCAGCCTGCTGGCCGACATCACCAGGAACCAGCAACAGGCCGGCGAGACCCGCCTCCAGCTGGCCCAGATCATGGAACAGCGCCGGTCCGAGGCCGCGACCGGCCTGCGCGACGCCGAGGCCCGCCTGTCCGACGTCCGCCCGCGCCTGGACGCCGCGCGCGACAGCCTGGCCCAGACCCGCATCACCGCCCCGGTCGACGGCTATGTGCTGAACCTCAGCCAGTTCACCATCGGCGGCGTGGCCCAGCCGGGCGAGCCCCTGATGGACGTGGTCCCGTCCGGCGTGCCCCTGATCGTGGCGGTTCAGGTCCGGCCGTCCGACATCGACGAGGTCCGCCTGGGCCTGATCGCCTCCGTCGACCTTGTGGGCTACTCCCGCCAGGACATCCCCAAGCTGGAGGGTGAGGTGATCACCGTTTCGGCCGATGCCCTCACCAACGATCAGGGCCAGTACTACTTCACCGCCGAGATCCGCATCGACCCGTCCGAGCTGGAGAAGCTGCCCGCCGGTGTGGCCCTCAGCCCCGGTATGCCGGTCCAGGCCTCGATCCGCACGGGACGGCGCACCATCATGGCCTATCTGATCGGACCCATGGGCACCCTGGTCGGCCAGAGCCTGCGCGAGAACTAGGTGTCGTCCGACCCGACCCGCGTCGCCTTCCTGATCGCCGGCGTCCAGAAGGGCGGCACCACGGCCCTGTTCGACTACCTCGTTGCCCACCCGGGGCTGTCGATGGCCCCGGAGAAGGAGGTCCACTTCTTCGACGACGAGGGGCCGGGTTCGCCGGGCCTCGGGGGCCGGGGGTTCGGCGTCGACTGGTCGGCCCCGGACTATGATGCCTATCACGCCCGCTTCGACCTCGCCGACGGGCGGCTCCGGGGCGAGGCCACACCGATATATCTATACTGGCCCCCCAGCCTGCCCCGGATCGCCGCATACAATCCGGCCATGAAGCTGATCCTGGTGTTCCGCGATCCGGTGGAGCGCGCCTGGTCCCACTGGCGCATGGAGCGGGCCAGGGGGGTGGAACCGCTTTCCTTCTCCGAATCGATCCGCGCGGGTCGCTCCCGGGTCGATGATCCGGCCGCGCCCGGCCACCATCGGGTGCATTCCTATGTGGAGCGTGGCTTCTACGGCGCGCAAGTCTCACGTCTGCTTGGGTTTTTCCCCCGCCAGCAGGTATTCTTCGGCAGTGCTCGCGCCCTGCGCGCGGACCCGTCGTTGTTTCTCCGCAACGTATCCGAATTTTTGGGCGTCGCCCCGGTGACCGATGTGCGGCCACTGGAAAGTCATGTGGGCAGAACAGATGGCGAGTTCGCCGAACTTCCATCAGAGGATAGTGTGTATCTGAGAACTCTTTACGAAGCGGATCAGGAGCTTTTCAGCAAGCTGACCGGTCTGGTTCTCTAAGTCTCTAAGGCTATTCTTTACTGCGAGCCGACCTCGGCGCAACGAAACCTGAACCTGAACACGCGTTCCCGCGAAGTGCTGGATCGATAACGCATCCGACAAGCTCTGGTTTGTGCTGGTCATCTCTTGTTCACCTGTCGCTGGCCTTGACCCCGCGGGGGCAGGCGGGTGGCCAATCCGGCTTGCAATCTCTACCGCCTTGGTTACAAGCGCCGAAGGGCGGGCTTGCGCTTAGACGTTCTCCATGGTGGGGGCGGACGACGGCGGACCACGGTCTGTGACACTTTTTGGAGAACTTTAATGTCCAATCTTGACTTCCGCACGGCGACCCAGGCGAACGCCACCGCCTATGCCGGCGACGGTGCCGGCACCGCTATCATCTTCTTCTCGTCAGGCACGGCGACCGGCACGGTCATTACCGTGAACCCGGCTTTGGGTGCTGACCCGGAAACCATCACCGTCGCCAACCCCGGCACCGGCACGACGTCGCTGAACTTCTCGCGCGCGGCCATCTCGGGTGTGAACTCCTTCCAGTTCGCTGACGGCACCATCCTGATCTATGGCAACACCTCCAACGAAACCCTTGACGGTGACGCCTTCGCCGACCTGCTGTTCGGCAACGACGGCGATGACGTCATCACCGGCAACAACGGCGACGACCAGATCTTCGGCGGCAACGGTGCGGACTCGCTGGTCGGCGGCGAAGGTGCTGACCTGCTGCAGGGCAACGCCGGCAACGACACCCAGCTGGGCGGCAACGGCAACGACTTCATCTTCGGCGGTCAGGGCGACGACAACCTGAGCGGCCAGAACGGCGACGACTACGTCCAGGGCAACATCGGTGCCGACACCATCAACGGCAATAACGGCAACGACACCCTGATCGGTGGCCAGGGTGCCGATTCGGTCAACGGTGGCGAAGGCAACGACCTGCTGTTCGGTGACCTCGGTGCCGACACGCTGAACGGCGACAACGGCAACGACACCATCAACGGTGGCGAAGACGCCGACTCGATCGCGGCCGGCAACGGCGACGACGTCGTCAACGGGGGCAACGGCGATGACGTGATCGTTGGCAACAACGGCAACGACAACATCGGTGGCGACAACGGTGCCGACAGCGTCGATGCCGGCCTCGGTAACGACGTGGTCGCCGGCGGTGAAGGCAACGACACCCTGCTGGGCTCGAACGGTGCTGACTCGCTCGACGGCGGCAACGGCAACGACAGCCTCAACGGCGGTGACGACTCCGACCAGATCCTGGGCGGCAACGGCGATGACTCGATCGACGGCGGCGCCGGCGGCGACAGCCTGCTGCAGGGCGGCCTGGGCAACGACACCATCCTCGGCAACGCGGGCGATGACTTCCTGTTCGGCGGCCAGGGCAATGACTCGCTCGAAGGTCAGGACGGCAATGACTTCGCCCAGGGCAACCTCGGTGATGACTTCATCGGCGGCGGCCTCGGCAACGACACCCTGATCGGCGGCCAGGGCAATGACACCGTGTTCGGCGATGATGGTGACGACCAACTGTTCGGCGACCTCGGCGATGACTCGCTCAACGCTGGTGTCGGCAACGACACCCTCACGGGCGGCGCTGGCAACGACACCTTCCAGGGCGGCGACGGCAACGACGTCCTGCTGGGCGGCGACGGCAATGACAGCCTGATCGGTAACGACGGCAACGACCAGATCAACGGTGAAGCCGGCAACGACAACATCACCGGCGGCCTGGACAACGACCTGATCGGCGGCGATGACGGCAACGACACCATCGG
>JADCBH010000181.1 GCA_020253595.1 Brevundimonas sp. | reverse complement strand
GGTCGTGGCCGATGAGAACACCTGGACCGTGATCCCCAACGAGGCCGGCGTCGCGGGCCTGCCGGACTCCAACAAGGCCGCTGCCGCCGGCGCCGCCCGCTCGCGCAACCTGCAGGGCTGGGCCATCGTCAACACCCGCTCCAGCGTCGATCCCTTCCTGACCTTCGCCGACGACCGGGGCCTGCGCGAACAGGTGTGGCGCAAGTTCGTGGGCCGCGGTGACAACGGTGACCGCAACGACACCAACGCCATCATCGCCGAGATCGTGCGGCTGCGCGCTGAGCGCGCCCGTCTGCTTGGCTACGCCAACCACGCCGAGTGGCGCATGCAGGACACCATGGCCCGCACGCCGGCCGCCGCCATGGAACTGATGATGCGGGTCTGGGAACCGGCCAAGGCGCGGGTGACCCAGGAGGTCGCCGACATGCGCGACATCGCCGGACACGACATCGAGCCCTGGGACTATCTGTACTTTGCCGAAAAGGTCCGGAAGGCGAAGTACGACCTCGATCAGAACGAGCTGAAGCCCTACTTCGAGCTGAACGCGGTGAAGCGCGGTGCCTTCTACATGGCCGAGCGGCTGTACGGCTTCACCTTCACGCCG
Organism: Brevundimonas sp.; assembly: GCA_020253595.1. Classification (GTDB taxonomy): domain Bacteria; phylum Pseudomonadota; class Alphaproteobacteria; order Caulobacterales; family Caulobacteraceae; genus Brevundimonas. The sequence continues at coordinate 4,810 of JADCBH010000181.1, read as the reverse complement.
GTCCCCGCCGGCAGCGTCCCGGGCTTCCACCCGGACGTCGAGGTGTTCGAGGTCAAGAACAAGTCCGATGGCTCGCACGTCGGCCTGTTCTACTCCGACGACTTCGCCCGCGCGGGCAAGCGGTCGGGGGCCTGGATGACCAGCTACCGCATCGGCTGGGGTTACGACGGCGGCGGCAACAAGCTGGTGTCGAACAACAACAACTTCATCAAGGCGGAGGGCGGGCAGCCGATCCTCATCTCGCTGGATGACGCCCAGACCCTGTTCCACGAGTTCGGCCACGCGCTGCACTACCTGTCCTACCAGGTCCGCTACCCGGGCCTGGGCAACACGCCGCGCGACTACGTCGAGTATCCGTCGCAGGTGCATGAGCACTGGGTGCTGAGCCGGCCGATCCTGGATGGCTTCATGAAGCACTACCAGACCGGCGAACCCATGCCCCAGAGCCTGGTCGACAAGGTCGAGGCCGCCGCGACGTTCAACCAGGGCTATGCCACGGTCAGCTACCTGTCGTCGGCCCTGGTCGACATGGACCTGCACACCCGTGCGACGCCGCCAACGGACATCGACGCCTTCGAGCGCGAGAGCCTGGCGCGCTTCGGCATGCCCCGGGAAATCGTGATGCGGCACCGCCTGCCGCAGTTCAATCACCTGTTCACGTCGGACGCCTACTCGGCCGGCTATTACAGCTATCTGTGGTCCGAGGTCATGGACGCCGACACCTGGGCCTACTTCGAGGAGTCGGGCGACGTCTTCAATCCGGACATCGCCGCTCGCTACAAGGCGATCATCCTGGCGGAAGGCAATTCCTCGGATCGGGCGGACGCCTACCGCCGCTTCCGGGGCCGCAATCCGGACGTGGCCGCCCTGCTGCGCGTGCGGGGCTTCCCGGTCAGCTGACGTTGGAGATCAAGCCCGCTCGCGGGCCGCTCTAACGCCGCTCACTTGATCGACGATTGAAGCCGTCGCAGCTCAGGCTGCGGCGGCTTTTTCGTCGGCCGGGCGCGCATGTTCGGCGATGGCGGCGAACAGGGCGCGCGGGTCGATCGGCTTGGCGACGTGGCCCTGCATGCCCGCGGCGCGGCATTGTTCGATCTGCTCGGGCAGGACATTGGCGGTCAAGGCGATGATCGGGGTCAGGGCCACACGGCCCGGCAGGGCGCGGATGGCGCGGGCCGCAGACGGGCCGTCCATCACGGGCATCTGCATGTCCATCAGGACCAGGTCGTAGTCGTCCGCCTGGATGGCCGACACGGCCTCGGCGCCGTTCTCGACGACGTGCAGTTCGATATCGAGCGGGGCGGTCAGGGCCGCGACGAGCGCGCGGTTGGCTGCATTGTCTTCGGCCAGCAAGACGCGAAGACGACGATCGGGAGCCGCAGACGTCTGGATGCACGGGCTGTCCGCCGGGCTTTCGGCGGGTCTCAGCGGGACCCGGAAACGGAAGGTCGATCCCGAACAGCCGTCGCTCTCGGCGCCAATCTCGCCGCCCATCATCTCGACGAGGCGCCGCGAAATGGCCAGTCCGAGGCCAGTCCCGCCATAGCGACGGGACACGGACCCGTCCGCCTGGGTGAAGCGGTCAAACATCTGGTTGATCTGGGCCGGGTCCAGGCCAACGCCAGTGTCCCGTACCTCGACGGTCAGCCATGACCGCGCGTCTTCAGGATCGACCCGCAAGACAACGCCGACCTCACCCCGATCGGTGAACTTGACGGCGTTCGACACGAGATTGAGGAGCACCTGCCGCAGTCTTGCGGCGTCACCCGTAAGCCAGGTGTCTTCCGGCACCTCGCAGGTCAGCCGCAAGCCCTTGTCGTCGGCCTGTCCGCTCAGCAAAGCTGTCACGCCCTGGCCGAGCTCCGCGACCGAGAAGGCGTCTTCCGCGAGACTGAGCGCTCCGGCTTCCAGCTTGGAGAAATCCAGAATGTCGTTGACCACGGCGAGCAGGGTTTCGCCGGCGCTGCGGATCAGATCCAGGTGTTTGCGATCCGCCTCGGACAGGCCGCCCTCCTGTCCGACCAGTCGTGAAAAGCCCAGAATGCTGGTCAGGGGCGTGCGCAACTCGTGGCTCATGTTGGCCAGGAATTCGCTCTTGGCGCGCGACGCCGCTTCGGCATCCTGTCGCGCCTGGATCAGCGCCGCCTCGGCCTCTTTCCTGGGCGTGATGTCGCGCACGACATCGACGATCTCGGTCAGTTTTCCGGCCCCGTTCAGGACCAGACGAGGATTGGCTTCAAGCCACACCAGGTGGCCGTCCTTGTGTCTGCACTGGTACTCATAGCCCTTGGGGCTGATCAGTTCTCCCCGCGCGATCCTGTCCTGAAGCAGGGCGCGGATCCGGACGACGTCCTCCTCGACGACGACTTCCGCCGGATCCATCCCGACGATCTCGGCTGGCGAGTAGCCCAGCACGGCACGAGACGCCGGAGAGGCGAAGGTGATACGGGTGTCCATCCGCGTGCGGATGACCATGTCGGACGTATGCTCCGCCACGAAGCGGAAGGCGCGCTCGCTTTCGAACAGGGCCTGGTCGTCGACCTCGTCTGTCACGTCGACGGACATGCCGAAAACCCAGCGGCGGCCTTCGGCGTCCGGGGGCTGGCGCTGACCCCAGTCTACGACCTGGCGATACTCACCGGAGGGCCGCCCGATACGGTAACGGAGCTGGACCTTCTCGTCGGTCCCGAACATGCGTCGCCAGGATCGTCCGACCAGGTTGGAATCGTCCGGATGATAGAGGCGAAAGATCTGGTCGCGTGTCGGCACGCCCGCAGCGGGGTCGAGACCGGCGATCTCGTACATTCCTGGCGACCACCAGGTCGTCTTTGGGTCGAGCACCCGCCACCAACCCACGCCCATGCCCTGAAGGCCGGCGAGAGCGATGGCGAGCGATTCTTCCTCGTTGGTCTCGATCGTCATGTGCGCCCCTCACGCGAAGGGCGCACCGTGAACGAGAATGGCTTCCATAGGGTGAACGGCGATCCTTCAGCCGTAGTGGACCGGGATCATGGCCATCTGGCGGGTAGAGTGGCCGCGAGCATACTCCTCACGACGAACCGAAGGCAGCAGCGACTGGATCTCGGCGCGCAGAGCGGTGGCGCACCGTGCGGTTTCGAGAAGCGAGCCGCCCTGGCAGGCGGTGCGTACCGCGCGGTTGACGCGCCGGTCGAACTGTTGGGCGCCGGAAGCGGTGGCGAGGTCAAGATCGCCGTAGGCGACGCGGACATCCTGGGCCGAAGCGGCACCAGCGGTAGCGAGGGTCACGGCGATGGCCGTGGCGGCGGCAAAGGCTTTCATGGGGATCTTCCTGAGTGCAAGGCGTCGCTCTTCGCGGCGACAGGTCGGGAGTAGGGGGTGCCTGTCGCTGAACGATGTGCGAGCGAAGGCGAAAGTGGGACGCGAGGTGAATTCGAAGCCAGAAAGTGAATTTTCGTCAACGAATCCGGGGTACTGGACCTGGATCAGCCGTAGATGACCGGAACCGCGGCGAGCACACGGCCACCGCGAGCGCGGGCGTAGTCGTCACGACGGACGCTCGGCAGCAGGCTTATGGCCTCGACACGGAACCGGGCACGGCACTGGTGCTCTGCGAGAGGGGCAGTGCCCCGGCAGGCGCGGCGAGCGGCTGCGTTGACCCGGGCGTCGAAGGCGTTGGCACCGGCGACCGAGCCGAGGTCGAGATCGCCGAAGGCGATACGGAAATCCTGGGCGGAGGCAGCGCCGGCAGACAGGGCCAGGGCGGCGAGAGAGAGGGCGAGGGTCTTCATGGCGGAAGGTCCTTGGCTGGTGTCACGGGGAGGCGACGCGCTGCCGTATGGCCTCGTTCGATGACGGCGGCCGCCACGTTGCGTGACTGCGCGGTGAAGTCTTCCCTAAACTTCGTTCATGGTCGTAAATCTATGCGCCAATCGGTTTTTTGCGCGCATGATCCGTGTTCGAACAGCTTTCGTTAGCCGCTGTTGCGCAGTCCTGCCGCGACGCCGTTGATGGCCAGAAGGATGCCCTCGCGGACCCGAGGGTCGTCGTCTCCGCTGCGTCGCCGACGGATCAGCTCGATCTGGACGTGGTTCAGGGGCTCTACGTAGGGCATTCGCAGACGAATGAGGCGATCCAGCTCCGGCTGCCCTCCCAACAGCGCGGATTGCCCCGTGATGGCGAGGACCGCCGCCTGGGTGCGATCCCACTCCGCCTGAAGCGCGCCAAAGACCCCGGCGGCGAGGGACGGGTCGGGAACCAGGGAGGCGTAGCGGCGGGCGATGGTCATGTCGGCCTTGGCCATGATCATCTCCATGTTCTGGATCAGCGTCCGGAAGAAGGGCCAGTCAGCGGCCATGGCGCGCAGTTCCCCGATGTCGATCCCTTCACACGCCGACCCGAACCCGAACCAGCCGGGCAGCATGACCCGGCTCTGTGACCAGCTGAGCACCCAGGGGATGGCGCGCAGGTCCTCGATGCGGGTGGAGGCGGTGCGGGAGGTGGGACGGGAGCCGATCTTGAGTTCTGCGATTTCATTGATCGGGGTCGCGGCCCGGAAGTAGTCCGCAAAGCCGGGCGTCTCATAGACCAGCGCCCGATAGGCGGCCATGGAAGCCCGGGACAGCACGTCGACCGTCGCGCCATGCCGCGCCGTCATTTCGTCGTCCGGCGGCGGGGCCAGTGATGCGATCAGCGTTCCGGCGGTCAGGGCGTCGAGATTGCGGCGCGCCACATCGGGTTCGCCGTACTTGTTGGCGATGACCTCGCCTTGCTCGGTGATGCGGATGCGGCCCGCGACGGTGCCCGTCGGCTGGGACAGGACACCGGCGCG
>JADCBH010000180.1 GCA_020253595.1 Brevundimonas sp. | reverse complement strand
GCCCGAGGTGGCCGACCGGATCGTGGAACTGGTCAAGGCCGAGTTCCCCCTGACCAAGCTGTTCGTGCGCGCCTATGACCGCGGCCATTCGCTGCGGCTGATCGAGGCGGGCGTCGAGTATCACATCCGCGAGACGTTCGAATCCGCGCTGAAGTTCGGCGAGCAGGTGCTGATCGACCTGGGCTTCAACGGCGAGGACGTGGCTGAGACGATCGAGGATGTGCGCCGACGCGATGCCGAGCGGCTGATCCTGCAAACGACCGGCGGCATAACGGCAGGACGCGGCCTGATGCGCGGCAACGCCGTAACCCCCACGCCGGAGCCCTATGTCCGGCCCAAGCGCGAGAGCCGGGCACTCAACGAGGAGGCAGCGGAGGCTCTGGGAGAAGAGGCGGCCCGCTAGTCTGCCGGACGGACTGTGTCAGGACGGACGAGCCGGGTCAGCCTGGATCGCGCCGTCGCGCGTGTCCAACCGGCTCCGCATCCGCCTGGCCAGTCGAAACACCACCACGGCCAGGACGATCATGAGGATCGGAACCAGGACCGGTGCGAGGAAGGCCAGGACGACCATCAGGAAACTGAGGACATCCTCGATGAAGGACAGGATGGGATTGCCGATCCCGCCCGTCGTCGCGGTGGAGGTCAGTCGCGCCCCGCCCTGGGCGGCGTTGAAGGCGAAGGCGGTCGGGGCTCCGACAATCAGCCCGGCGATGGCCGCCGTCATGGGATCGACCCCGGCGAAGACACTGGCCGCCGCTATGGCCCCGGCGATCGGCCGGGTGAAGGCACCCAGAACATTGAGCGCATGATCGACGACCGGGATCTTGTCGCCCGTAAACTCAACCGCGGCAGCCACCGCCAGGGCGGCGATGGCGGGCCAGTCCGCCAGCCATGCCATGCGGTCGTTCAGGTCGATGCCGAACAGGCCGAACCGTGCGGCAAGGGCCAGCATCAGCAGCGGCAGGAAGGTCCGCAGGCCCGTCGCCGAGGCGAGGCCGAGCCCCAGAAGGGCGGGCAGGACCCACGTTTGCAGGGGCCCTGCGACGTCGCTGAACGCGGTCAAATCGATTGGTCCCATCGCGCCCTCCCTTTCAGCCCGACGCACACTGTCGCCAAACTCCAGCGAGATTTTGTTCAGGCCGGGCTGGCCAGCAGGTCCGCCTCGTTGGGGTGGCGGCGGAACCAGGCGGCGGCATATCCGCAGACCGGCACAAGCTTGATGGCCTCTTTGCGAGCATGATCGGCCAATGATTGCATGAATCTCCCGGACGCTCCTGTGCCGCGCAACTGTGGTTCGGCCTCGACGTGCAGGATCGCCCGGCCGTTCACACGATCCGCGTAGTCGGCCCAGACGCAGCGCATGACACCGTCCGCGTCGGCGAAGCCCTGCTCGTAACGCCGCCTTTCGGTGACATCGCGAAGATCGCTCATGGCCTGCTCCCTCAGTGAGCCGCCGAAATGTTTGTGCCCAGCGGACCGTTCCGGACTGCGACGGTTCGTCAGGCCGGCTTGTCCTGCAGAAGCTGCAGCAGACCGAGCACGCTCTTCACGGTGAACCAGACGCTGATCAGGAACCAGATCGCAAGGAACAGAAGAAGGAACGGAATGCCGATCAGAACGAGCGATGCCACCGCGCTGACGGCGATCAGCACCCAGGTCGCGATGGTCCACCAGAAGACCGACCAGAACAGACGGATCTGGGCCTCGATATGCTGGGCCGGGATGCCGGTGGCGGTCGCCCGCGCGGCATAGGCGACGACAAGACCGACGATGACCAGCAGGTTCGCCGACGGGATCGACAGAATGTAGAGCGCCCAGGCGATCAGGGCGGCGGGCTTGCCCTCGCCCTCATGGCCGGGCTGGAAGCGGGGCTGGTGGGCGTCGGTCATGGATGGGTCCCTGTCAGATCAGCCAGCCACGCGGATGAGGCATGGCGCGTCCGGCCTTCAGCTTCAGAACGCCCGCAGCGCCCCGAAGGATCAACCAGACCGTCAGAATAAACAGGACAAACACGCCCAGGCCCACGGCGATCAGGATAGCCCCGGCCAGGGCCACCACCGCGCCGGCCCACAGGGTGCGCTGCTGGAAGACGAAATGGCTGGCGGCGACATCGCCCGTCGGAGCCGGGCGACCGGTGACGGCCAGAAGCGCGATGAGGGCCGAGACCCCCAGCGTCGGCACCGCGAACAGGATCAGGGCGTAGGTAGTGAAAAGGCTGTTGGCGCCCTCTACCGCCTCAGGCTGTTCCCGCCGCGCGCCAAAGCCTGCGTAAGTCGCTGACGGCGGGGTCTCACGCGCCCAGGCCGGTGTCGGATCTACCGGGGGAGGCATATGGCGTGACGGCGAGACGGCGATGGGTTCCGGCTCTGGCTCTGGCACCAGTTCCGGTTCTGGTTCGGGCAATGCCATGGGCTCAGGCTCGGGGGACGCCAGGAACGGCTCCGGTTCGACGGCCTCAAGCGGCTCGGGCTCGACCACGGGTTCTGGCTGAGGCTCCAGCTCGGTTTCGGCCTGCACCGCAGCCTCACGCGGACGTCCGGCCAGCGACGCGGGCGAGGCGAAGCCGACCGCGTCGTCCAGATCGTGATCCGGACGGGTGGCGTCTGTCGCTTGCGGATCGCCGGGTTCGGCCATCGGAGTTCCTCTGGAGTCAGGCTGCGACAATGGCGATCCGCCCGGGATCAGGCAAGTCGCCCTCAGGCCTTCAGGTCGTTGATCGACTGGTCCGGGCGATCCATCCAGCCACCCGCCATCCAAGCGCGCTCGGCCGTGCTCAGGGTCTCGCCGACGACGATGGTGTT
>JADCBH010000018.1 GCA_020253595.1 Brevundimonas sp. | reverse complement strand
CGATGAAGTCCACCACATAGCCGAAGCGGATCCGGTCGATGACATTGCCGATGGCTCCGCCGATCACCAGGCCGATCGCCGTGACCAGCAACCGACGCTGCGCCTTCAACGCCCACCAGGCCAGGGCGGCCGCCACGACGATCGAAAACACGCTCAGAAACCACCGCGCCTCGCCCCCGCCGAACAGGCCGAAGCTCACGCCGGTGTTGCGCACCATGGTGAAGGACAGAACGCCGGGAATGATCTCGGCGAACAGATAGCCCGGCGGGATCATGTTCGCGTCGGGCACATCGACCGACCCCAGGATCATGGCCTTGGTGATCTGGTCGAGAACGATGATGACAAGGGCGAAGCCATAGGCCGCCCAGGCGATGCGGGGAATGCTCATGGCGCGGGGGTTAGCAGGGTGATCGGGCGGCGCAAGGGGAGAAGGATCATCGTTGCGCGTCCCACCATCGCACGGCGTCGGCGTCACGCGCGGACAGGTCGGGATAGTCCGCGTCCGATCCCACATCCGGCACGCGCCGCCAGGATCGGGCGCACTTGGGATACCCGGCAACCGCAACCTCAGCCGTCACTGTTGCGCCGCCAACCTTCAGCTCGGCCCCAGACGTGCGGAACACCTCCGCAGCATCCAGACCCTCGAACGCTGCGAACGCCTCATCCGGTCCCGACACGGTCGGCCAGGCGTCCAGAGCCCCGCCGATCAGCTTGTCCCGCCGTGCCGCTTCCAGCGCATCGTTGACGACCGAAACAACCGACTGGACCTTGGCCCAACGCTCAGCCTCCGCCGCGTTCTCCCACTCGGCCGGCGTCCCGGGGATTACCCGCGCGCAGTTCGTGCCGCCCTCCGGGTACCGCGTCGTCCAGGCCTCCTCCATGGTGAAGGGCGTCAGCGGGGCCAGCCAGGCGGTCAGCCTCAGGAAGACCTCCTGCATCACCGTCCTCGCCGCCCGCCGACGCATCTCATCGGGCCGGTCGCAGTAAAGGCTGTCCTTGCGGATATCGAAATACAGCGCCGACAGATCGCCCGCGCAGAACTCCAGCACCGGCCGCACCACATCCTGGAAGCGGTAGGTCTCGTAGGCCGCCCGCACATCGCGATCCAGTTCCCACAGTCTGTGCAGGATGAACCGCTCCAGCGGCGGCATGTCGGCGTAATCGACCCGCTCGGCCTCGTCGAAGTCCGAAAGGGCACCCAGCAGATAGCGGACGGTGTTCCTCAGCTTGCGATAGGCGTCGACTGTCGTCTGCAGGATCTGCTTTCCGATCCTCTGGTCCTCGGCATAGTCCACCAGCGCGACCCACAGGCGCAGGATGTCGGCCCCGCTCTCCTTGATCACCACGGCCGGATCGACGGTGTTGCCCTTGGACTTGGACATCTTTTCGCCGTTCTCGTCCTGGGTGAACCCGTGGGTCAGGACGGCGCGATAGGGGGCCCGGCCCCGTGTGCCCGAGCCTTCCAGCAGGTTCGACTGGAACCAGCCGCGATGCTGGTCCGACCCTTCCAGATAAAGGTCCGCCGGCCAGTGGCTGGGCCGATCCCCGACGTAGCCCTTGGCCGGATCACGCGGTTCCAGCGTGAAGGCGTGGGTACAGCCACTGTCGAACCAGACATCCAGGATGTCCTCGACCTTCTCGTAGTTCGCCGGATCATGCAGGCCCAGAAACTCGGCGTCGGGTGTCTCGAACCAGGCGTCGGCCCCGCCGGCCTCGACAGCCGCCACGATGCGGGCGTCAACCGCTTCATCGTGCAGCGGCTGGCCGGTGTGCCTGTCCACGAACATGGCCAGCGGCGTGCCCCAGGCCCTCTGGCGGCTGACCAGCCAGTCGGGCCGGCCCTCGACCATCGACCGGATGCGGTTCTTGCCCGCTGCCGGATGGAAGGTGGTCTCGTCGATGGACTTCAGCGCGGTTTCTCGCAGGGTCGCCCCCTCGCCATGGTCCAGCGCCTTATCCATGCGGATGAACCACTGCGGTGTATTGCGGAAGATCACCGGCGCCCGCGAGCGCCAGCTCATCGGATAGGAATGCTCCAGCCGCCCGCGCGCCAGCAGCGTTCCCGCCTCGATGAGCTTCTCTGTCACCGCGCCGTTGGCCGGACCGAATTTGCCGATCTTCTTGCCCTCGGTCTCCAGTAACTTCAGCCCGGCGAACAGCGGCACGCCCGGATAATAGGCCCCGTCCGGATCGACCGTATCGGGGACTTCGTGATGCCCATGCGCGCGCCAGACCTCATAGTCGTCCGCGCCATGCCCCGGCGCCGTATGCACGAAGCCCGTGCCTGCGTCGTCGGTGACGTGATCCCCGTCCAGCAGCGGCACATTGAACCGGTATCCGTCGTCCAGCTCCGCCAACGGGTGCGCGCACACCAGGCCTGCCGGATTGATGTCGTCGACCCGGGTGAAGGTCGCCACCTTCGCCGCCTTCATGACGTCCTCGGCCAGCTTGTCTGCGAGGATCAGCCGGTCACCCGCCTTGGCCCAGGGCTGGAACTCCAGCCCCTGCTCGATCGACTGGACCTCATACAGGCCATAGCCGATCTCGGGCCCAAAGCTGATCGCCCGGTTGGCCGGGATGGTCCACGGCGTGGTCGTCCAGATCACCACGCTGGGCGTCGAATGCCGGAACGCCAGCAGATCGTCGGGATGATCATCCGTCGCCGCGATGACCGGGAACTTGACCCAGATCGTGGGCGAGACGTGGTCGTGATACTCGATCTCGGCGTCTGCCAGCGCCGTCCGCTCGACCGGGCTCCACATCACCGGCTTGGACCCCCTATACAGCTGGCCCGAGTTCTTGAATTTGTGGAACTCCTTCACGATCGCGGCTTCGGTGCCGAAGTCCATCGTGGCGTAGCGGTTGGCGAAATCGCCGGTGATGCCCAGACGCTTGAACTGCTCGGCCTGGACGCCGATCCAGCCGGCGGCGTATTCGCGACAGGCCTTCCTGAACTCGGCCTTGGACACCTCGTCCTTGCGTCGGCCCTTGGCGCGGAACTGCTCCTCGATCTTCCATTCGATCGGCAGGCCGTGGCAGTCCCAGCCAGGCACATAGTCGACATCGTAGCCGAGCAGGAACCGGCTGCGGACCACGAAGTCCTTCAGCGTCTTGTTCAGCGCGTGGCCGATGTGGATGTCGCCGTTTGCATAGGGCGGGCCGTCATGCAGCACATACAGCGGTGCCTTGGCCTTCTGCCGCTCGGCGCGCAGCTGACCGTACAGGTCACCCCACTGCTCGATGATCAGCGGCTCTTTCTGCGGCAGGCCGCCCCGCATGGGGAACGGTGTCTCGGGCAGGAAGACGGTCTCGCGATAGTCGCGGCCGGCGGGAGTGGAATCGGCAGGGGCGTCGGACATGGTCTGTCTCGGAAAAGTCGATGGGCGGACGGCGTGGGATCGGACCCGGTCGGCGTGGGGGCTGAAGGGCCCCGACTTACGCCGCCGGGCCGGTAATCCGGATCGAGAGGATCGTGCGCCCTTGCATGGCGGCGGTCTATCAGGGCCGGGGGGCTGGGAAAAGCGGCGCGTTCGGCTAACGTCCGCTTTGACCGGCGTTCGACCAGGAACGTCTGATGAGGGGAAACCATCCATGCGCATCCTGATCTCGCTGACCGCCGTGGCCGCCTGCGCCGCCATCGCCGCCTGTTCGCCTTCGGAGGAGGCCGCGCCCGCCGACGAAGCGACCGCCGACGCCTCGGCCTCCGCAGGGGCTGTCGTGCCGCCGATTGGCTCCGGTCCTGTGACCCGCGCCCAGATCTATGCCGCTGCCGCCGAGGGCCCCGAAGCCTTTGCCCGCGCCATCTTCGCCCAGTATGTCAACGGTGGCCCATCGGAACTGCCGCCCCCTCCGGGCCAGGACCCGCTGTACTCGCGCACCCTGAACGCCCTGATGGGCGATGACTTCCGCGCCGCCGACGGCGAGGTGGGAACGATCGAGGTCGACATCTTCTGCCAGT
>JADCBH010000179.1 GCA_020253595.1 Brevundimonas sp. | reverse complement strand
CTCCCCAGAAGGCGGCCAGCCGGTCGCGCCAGTCCTGAACAAAGGCTCCCGGCCCGGCCGCCGTGGCGACCGGCTCCAGATAGTCGGCTACGCGATCAGGATCAGCGACCTTGAGTTCGATCACGTCCCACAGACCCTCCTTGCCAAAGAAGAGCTGGGCCTGCTCCAGCGGCATGAAGATGAAGGCCCGATCGTAGTCGGCAGTGCCGGACGAATAGGTCCCGCCAACGATGTAGGTCTTCTCCAGACCGCCGAGGTTGCCAAACGCGCTGTCGGCACCGGTGGGCGAATAGATCTGGATGGGATCCCCCACCCGCAAGCCCAGCTGATCGGCAAGGGCCTGACCGATCAGGACGTTGTCACCGCCGTAGGCCCCTTGGCCGAAGCTGGCGATCGCCCGCTCCGAGAGGCTGGAGGAGACATACTGCATGGAGGCCAGGTCCTGCGGACGAAGCCCGCGGACAATGGCGCCGGTCGTCTGGCCTGCCGCCCGGATCAGGGCCTGGTTCTCGGTCAAAGGACTGACGCTCTGGACCCCCGGAACGGCTGCGATCCGTTCAAGCACCGCGTCCCGGTCCGGGGCCTGCAGCACCTGACCCTGAACATACATGTGGCCGTTGAAGCTCAGCATCCGCCCGAGCAGCTCGGACCGGAAACCGGCCATGATGCTCATCACACTGATCAGGACGGCAACGGCCAGGGTAATCCCGACGAAGCTGATGATGGCAATGGTCGCCACCCCGCCTTCGTTACGCTTGGCGCGCAGATAGCGAAGCGCCAGTCCGATCTCCCAGCTGGAGAAGGGACCGGCAGGTTTCGACGGCGCGCCGACGGGGTTGGCGGTCAACCGATGCGCTCCATGGCCTCATGCAGCGGCAGGGTGATCTTCTCGCCCGTCGCACGGCGTTTAAGCTCAACCACGCCTTCGGCCACGCCCTTGGGCCCGATGGTCAGTTGCCAGGGAACTCCGATCAGATCGGCGGTGGCGAACTTGCCGCCGGGCCGCTCATCCGTGTCGTCATAGAGGACCGACTTACCGGCACCCTCGAGCGCCTCGACTGCAGTTTCACAAGCCTGGCAGACATCAGGGTCGTTGGCCCGCAGGTTGATGACGACCACGTCGAAGGGAGCCACGGCGTCCGGCCAGATGATGCCGGCCTCGTCATGGCTGGCCTCGATAATGGCGCCGAGCAAGCGCGATACGCCCACGCCATAGCTGCCCATATGGACGTCGCTGTCCTGGCCATCCGGCCCGGCCACGCGGGCCTTCATGGGCGCGGAATACTTGGTGCCGAAGTAGAAGATGTGGCCCACCTCGATCCCGCGCGCCGTCAGACGATCGGCCTCAGCCGTCTGGGTTTCGAATGCTGACGCGTCGTGCATCTCCTCGGTCGCGGCATAGAGCGAAGTCCGACCATCGACGATGGACTGAAGATCGTTCCAGTCCACATCGGCACCCGGAGCGGGCATCTCGACCAGCTTGCGATCGCAGAACACCTGGCTCTCGCCGGTGTCGGCCAGGACGATGAACTCGTGGCTGAGGTCCCCGCCGATCGGTCCCGTGTCCGCGCGCATCGGCACGGCCTTCAAACCCATGCGGGCGAAGGTGTTCAGATAGGCCACGAACATGCGGTTGTAGGCCCGCCGCGCAGACGCCTCGTCGAGGTCGAAGGAGTAGGCGTCCTTCATCAGGAACTCGCGCCCGCGCATAACGCCGAACCGAGGACGGCGCTCGTCCCGGAATTTCCACTGGATGTGAAACAGGTTCAGCGGCAGCGCCTTGTAGCTCTTCACATAGGCCCGGAAGATGTCAGTGATCATCTCCTCATTGGTGGGGCCATACAGCAGCTCGCGCTCATGCCGGTCCGTGATGCGCAGCATCTCGGGGCCATAGGCATCGTATCGGCCGGATTCGCGCCACAGGTCCGCCAGTTGCAGCGTCGGCATGAGGAGCTCAACCGCTCCCGCCCGTTCCTGTTCCTCGCGCACGATCTGCTCGATCCGTTTCAGAACGCGCAAGCCGAGAGGCAGCCAGGCATAGATCCCTGCGGCCTCCTGCTTGATCAGGCCGGCGCGCAGCATCAGCTGATGCGAGACGATCTGGGCGTCTGACGGTGCCTCTTTCAGGGTCGGCAGGAAGTAGCGCGACAGGCGCATTGTTCGGTCCTTGTTCGGGGTCGTCTCGTCTAGCCCGTGCGGGCGAACCTTGGCAACGCAATGGCGGCGCGTTTGACACCATGATCGCAGTGTGCTTTGTTTTGCAAAGTTCTTCATGGAGAGATCAATGCCCCGCCTGTTCACCACCGCCCTGTTCGCCGTCCTCGCCCTGCCCGCCGTAGCCGCAGCCGGGACGGTCGAGGTCCGCCTGACCGGCGCCGTTCCCGGCGGTCCGGTCATGGTCCAGCTGTGTTCTGAAGCCGAGGGCCTGATGAGCTGCGCCAGAACGGCCCAGGTCACCGTTCGCAACGGTGCGGCCGTGGCCCGGTTCGAGAACGTCCCGGCCGGTCGCTGGGCCGTCGCCGCCTTTCAGGATGTGAACTCCGACGGCCGCCTCGGCTTCGGCATGATGGGCCGACCGAACGAGCCCTGGGG
>JADCBH010000178.1 GCA_020253595.1 Brevundimonas sp. | reverse complement strand
GACCACGACCGCCCGCCTGCTCGCTCGCGCGCTCAATAACGAGACCGAGACCATCGACCGGCCCTCGCTGGAGCTCACGGCCCATGGCCGCCACGACGCGGCGATCATGGCGGGCCAGCACATGGACGTCATGGAGATGGACGCCGCCAGCCACACCGGCGTCAACGACATCCGGGACATCCTCGAAAGCGTCCGCTACGCCCCGGTCGAGGCCCGCTACAAGGTCTATGTGCTCGACGAAGTGCACATGCTCTCCAACCAGGCCTTCAATGCCCTGCTGAAGACCCTGGAAGAGCCCCCGCCCCACGCCAAGTTCATCTTCGCCACCACCGAGATCCGCAAGGTCCCGGTCACCATCCTGTCCCGCTGCCAGCGCTTCGACCTGCGCCGTGTCGAGCCCGAGATATTGGTCGAACACCTGGCCCGCGTCGCCGACAGGGAAGGCATGAAAGTCGAGGCAGATGCGCTCGCCCTCATCGCCCGCGCCGCCGAGGGCTCGGTCCGCGACGGCCTCTCCTTGCTCGATCAGGCGCTCGTCCAGGGCGAGCGCGGAGAGCCGGTGCGCACCGATCTGGTCCGCGACATGCTGGGACTGGCCGACCGCAGCCAGACCATCCAGCTGTTCGAACAGCTCATGGCCGGCCGCACGCCGGAGGCGCTGGAGACCTTCCGCACCCTCTATGGCTTCGGTGCCGATCCGGTGCAGGTGACCAACGACCTGCTCGAGCACTGCCACGCAGCGTCCGTGGCCAAGATGCTGGGGCCCAACGCCACACGCCTGCCAAACGACCAGGCCCAGCGCCTGGCCGCGCTCGGCTCGGTGGTTTCAGCCGGCACTCTGTCCCGAACCTGGTCCATGCTGCTGAAGGCGCTGGACGAGGTCCGCCGCGCGCCCAGCCCAGCCGACGCGGTCGAGATGGCCATCGTCCGCCTCGCCTACGCCGCCGACCTTCCCGGCCCGGAGGAGGCGCTGAAGAAGCTGCAATCGGGCGACCTGACTGGCGGCGGTTCGGGGGCAGGCCCGTCGCGCGGCGGCGGTGGCGGGGGAGGGGGCGGTGCCTCCGCCCAGCTCGCCGCCCGCCCGGCCGCACAGCCCAGCCTGCCCGATCCCCAGAGCTTCGAGGCCGTCGTCGCCCTGATCGGCGAGAAGCGAGAGATCGCGCTGCAGATGGACGTCCAGCGGTATGTCCGCCCGGTCTCCTTCAAGCCCGGCCAGCTGACCTTCGAGCCCGCCCCCGGCGCGCCCGCCAACCTCGCCACCCGTCTGGCGGGCCGCCTGAAGGACTGGACCGGCCGCCAGTGGTTCGTCGTCGCCAACGGCCAGGGCGGCGGAGAGACCCTGATCGAACAGGAGAAGAAGGCCGCCGCCAGCCTCCGCGCCGAAGTCGAGGCCGACCCCTTCGTCCAGGCGGTGATGCAGACCTTCCCCGGCACGGTGCTCGGCGAGATCAAGACCCTCGCCCCGGTGGTGGAACTGCCCGCAATTCCGGACGAGGTGACCGACGGCGACGAGTGACCCGTCGCCGTCGGCTCAGCGATTATTCGTCGTTCAGCGTGACGGTCGTGACTTCGCAGAGATCGATCCCGCGCCAATCCCCGACCTCACCGTTGTCCAGGGTGACCCGCAGGTCCCACAGGCAGGTGTCCTGTTCGGGGGAGAAGCTGACGTCTCCCGATTCCCCATCCGGCAGAACCTCATTGCCCAGAATGTCAGGTCCCCATTCTTCCTGGTCGTGGGGCGACACATTCAAGGTCATGACCGTGTGGCCAGTCCTGTTGATGATGGTGAAGTCTTGCTCCTGTGCGACCGCTGCCCCCGAGAGAAGGAGGGTGCTGACCAACACAGCGGCTGAAGCGATAGACTTGAACATGAGGTTCTCCTTCTGAAGAACCGTGTTCTACGACGCCTCCGGTTTGCGCGCCAGTCACATGGCCCGGTTTACCCCCAGGGTATCCCCACCAATATCGCCACTCGCCCCTCGGGACGGCTGAAGGACTGGACCGGCCGCTCGGGGTTCGTCGTCGCCAACGGCCCCGGGCGGCGGCGGGACCCTGATCGACCAGGAACGAAAGGCCGCCGCATCTCTCCGCGCCGAGGTCGAGGCCGAACCCTGTGTCCAGGCGGTGACGCCGACCTTCGACGGCACAGCGCTCGGCGAGTTCAAAACCCTCGCCCTTCTCGTTGAACTGCCCGTCATCCCTGATGAGGGGGCAGACGACCCGCTCGCTTCCGCGCCTTAGACAGCGAGCGCCGTCCGGACCGCGTCCAGCACCTCGGACTCGGGCCGTCTCGCCCGATCGCCATGGAAGTCCTTGATCGAGGCGACGCCGGCCTGACCGAGCAGAAAGTCACGGACGGCCTCGAGCGCGGTCCGATCCAGGTCGTCGGCCCGCTCGCCCGACTGCAGCAACAGCGCCTCGGCGATCGCAGCGGCCTCCATGAAGGTTGTTGGCCGATGGCGAAGGACGGTTTCCTCCGCCTGGGTCAGCACGGGCCACACATCGTCCGGGCATTCGCGGGACGCATAGGCGGTCGTCAGCTCAAAGGCGTCGAGAAACAGGTCGTTTGCGGCGTTCGACATCATTGGAAGGATTCCAGGCCGTACCGGCGCACAATGTACGCCTCGTAGGCCGCGAAAATGAGGATCAGGAGGATGACGGCCCAGGCGATCAGACGGACCGTCACGGCGGTCCAGGTCCAGTGATCGCCGCCAAGTCCGGCCGCATGGGTCAGGACCACGACAAGCTGGCATCCGGCGAGCGGTATGGGCCACCATCGGCGTCGCCCAAGCGCGATCGCTGTCAAACCCAGAAACGCCGCGACGTCGACCAGGGCGACGCCCCACCGCGTTCCATCGGCCTCCAGCCCGTCAACCAGGGGCGTGAGAACCG
>JADCBH010000177.1 GCA_020253595.1 Brevundimonas sp. | reverse complement strand
TTATGGCTCTGGCGGGCGGCGCGCCCCATGCGGACGATCCGGCCGACGCGGGCGCCTTCACCGGCGGCCCCCTCTCGGCCGTCGAGGAGGCCGCGCTGCTGGCGGACGGCAAGCCGTTCGCCTGGCGGCTGTCGCTCAACGCCGCGCGGGAGCGGCTGGGTGGGTTCGAGCACCTGACCTGGGTCGAGGAGACCTCCGATCCGGGGGTCAGAACCGCCCGGCCTGAGGCTCTGGGCGACATGGTCGTGGGGCGAAAGGACATCGGCGCGGGCTATGTCATCGCCTCGGTCGTGGACGATGCGGATCAGGGCGTGACCCACGTCATCCGGGGCGAGGACCTGATCCAGACGACCTCCATCCAGCGCGTGCTGCAGGCCCTGCTGGACCTTCCGACGCCTGTCTATCGCCATCACCGCCTGCTGCTGGCGCCGGACGGGAAGCGCTATGCCAAGCGTGACGGGTCGGTAACGCTGATGGCCCTGAGGGAGGCGGGGGTGACGGCGCAGGAGCTGAGGGCAGAGCTGGGCTTTGGGTGATTGTCACGGCCCCTCCCGTGCCCGGCCCCGGCCGAAAGCGGACGCTCCGAATGGCTTCTCTGATTGGGAAGTGGACATACGACAACCAATACCCGCCCTCACACAACGACTCAGCAGTTCATGGGCTGGCTTTGGGGGCAATCCGTCCTGCAGAGCCTCTTCAGAAGAGCCATGAGAGTTAGTCCTCGCCGACCTCCACAAGGAGCTGCCGAGCCCACCTTAGAAGGGGATCGGTGTCCGCTGTCACACCCCACACCATGACCACCCCAAAATCTGTGCTGGCTAGAGGCGGCTCCTTCAGGACCAAGCCAAATGGAGCTGCGAAATGGGTTGCGAAGGCTCGGGATATTGTGATCACCGCGTCGGTCGCGGCGACCATGGCTAGAGCTGTCGCAAAGTGAGGGACGGTCGCCAGTATCCGGCGTTCGACGCCGACCCGAGACAGCTCTGTATCCAGCTCTGAGACGCCGTCGCCCAAGATCGCCACCGTGACGCTTGGGAAACGGCTATAGTCCTCAATCCCCCATTCTCGTCCGCCAGCCGGGTGATCACGCCTCATGGCGACCGCGAGACGGTCGCGAAGGAGCGGAGCGCTTCTGGCACCGGGCGGCAAGGGTGTCGTGTTGACGGCGAGGGCCAGATCAATGTCCCCGGCCGCCACCAGTGCGGAGGTTGCAGCAGTGATCGGCTGTGCGACCAGCTTCACCCCCGGCGCTTCCTTGGCAAGGCGTGCCAGCAAGCGTGGCAATAGAAGGGTGGAATGCACATCCGTCATGGCAAGGCGCAGCGTTCGACGCTCTGTGGCCGGATCAAAGCTTTCAGGCCTGAGCAGGTCCTGAACTGACGCGAGCGTGGCAGAGAGGGCGGCCCTGAGGCTGTCTGCGCGCGCAGTCAGCACCAGCTTTCCGCCGCTTCGAACCAGGAGTGGGTCG
The DNA here is from genome assembly GCA_020253595.1 of Brevundimonas sp. Lineage (GTDB taxonomy): Bacteria > Pseudomonadota > Alphaproteobacteria > Caulobacterales > Caulobacteraceae > Brevundimonas. The sequence goes on along the minus strand of JADCBH010000177.1, from coordinate 2,905 downwards.
TTCAGGAGATGCCTTAGGCGCGCGAGCGCCCGGCTGGCCGCCGGTTGAGTGAGACCGACCGCCTGGGCTGCCCGGCTTACATGCTGGTAGCGCAGAAGAGCGTCCAGCACGGGCAAGAGGTTGAGGTCGACGGCCCGAAGATGCTTTTCAGTCATGACGGAGATACAAAACATGCATTGGAAGCATGTTCAATCGCCGTGGATGATCCGTTCCCTAAGCGGGAGATCACGCCATGCGCGATGTTGTTGTGTTCGGGTTCGGCGCGGTTGGGCGCGCTACAGTTCATCGTCTGCGGCAGCAGAAAGACTGTCGCATTCGGGTGGCGCAGCGTCGCCGGCCAAGTGACCTGCCAGACGGGGTAACCTTCTCCCAGTGCGACCTGCTGGATCCGGACATGGTGCGTAGAACAATTCTGGGAGGAGACCAGGTGGTTCTTGCCGCCGGGTTTCCTTACCTTGGTCGTGTCTGGGAAACGGCGTGGCCGCGTGCCATGGCCAACGTGCTCGCTGCCTGCCAGGCGTCGGCAGCGCGCCTGGTTTTCGTGGATAATCTCTACATGTATGGCCCGCAGCATGCGCCGCTGATGGAGGACATGGCCTTGTCCGATCACGGTCGAAAGGTCTCGGCGCGATCTGCGGTCACGCGGTTATGGCAACAGTCGGATGTCCCGGTTGCGGCGCTTCGCGCGTCCGACTTTTACGGACCGGGTGTCACTCAGTCTCATCTTGGCGCGACAGGCCTTCAGGCGCTTGCGCGCGGCAAAGCTGCCAGCCTTCTGGTTCCGGCGGATTACCCCCACGACTTTGCCTATGTTCCCGATGTGGCGAGAGGCGTTGAAACGCTGCTGCTGGCCTCCGATGACGCCTATCGCCAAGCGTGGCACTTGCCCTGTGCACCCACCCAGACGATCCGCGAACTTGCCACCCAGGCAGCAGCGATCGCGAACGTTCGTTGCCGCATAACCGTCGCCCCTCCGGCCATGATGGCGGTAGCCAGCCTCGCGGTTCCCTTTATTCGGGAACTGGCCGAGATGAGGTTCCAATGGGACCGGCCACACCGGGTCAACGCCGACAAGTGGCGCACGAGGTTTGCGACGGAAGCAACCCCGTTCACTGACGGACTTGCCGCAACAATGGCCTCGTTCTCGCAAGCACCCTGACCAGGGGGCCTACAATCAAGGCCAGCAAGCGATGGCCGGTCGCTCAAGCGGCCCCGACGGGTCCGGTTGACGCGACCGGCCCTCGACGGAGTCTCCCAACGATGGCGTTCGGCAATCCATGGAGGATTGGAGTGAGCGCCAACGTCAGCAACGGGTCGAACGCAGACGTTATCTTGAGGGCGGAGAGAAGACGCCAAGCCCAGATCGCTTCTCCCTGGCCCCATCCCAAGGGGGCGAACGGCACCGCGAGCTGCAAGTCCCCTCCCGCTCCGGGAAGGAACGGCGTATGCGACACCATGTCCTCGGCTACCCCCCGTCTGATTCCCCTGCTGGTCGTGCTGGCCTCGGCGTCGGTCCTGGGGCTGGCGCCGATCCTTGTCAGGCTGACCGAGACCGGGCCGGCGGCGGCGGGGTTCTGGCGGTTCCTGTTCGCCATGCCGTTGCTGTTCATTCTGGTCGCGCGGCCCGGCGGCGAGGGGATCGGACGGCCGTCGAAGTGGATGCTGCTGGCGGGGCTGTTCTTCGCGCTGGATCTGTCGTTCTGGCACTACGGCATCGTCATGACCTCGGTCGCCAACGCCACGGTGCTGTGCAACCTGACGCCTGTCGTCGTGACCCTGATCGGGTGGCTGTTCTTCAAGGAGAAGCCCGCGCGACTGTTCCTGCTGGCGTTGGGGTTCGCCATGGCCGGGGCCTGGGCGATGGCGGCGGGCAAGGCGAGCGGTCAGGGGACCAATCCGCCGCTGGGGGACTTCCTCTCGCTGCTCGTGTCCTTCTGGTACGCGGGCTACTTCCTGATGGTGAAGTTCGCGCGGAGCACGGCCGGGGCGCTGAAGGTCACCTTCTGGGCGACGCTGGCGGGTCTGCCGCTGATGGGGGGCGTGGCCCTGATGCTGGGCGAGGACATGGTGCCCGCGACGGCCGCGGGCTGGGCGGCCTGCGTCGGCATGGGGCTGATGCACGTGGCTGGACAGGGCGGCGTGGCCTGGGCGCTGGGGCGACTGCCCGCCTCCATCACCGCCGTGACCATCCTGATCCAGCCGATCGTGGCGGGGCTGTTGGGGTGGCTGATCTTCGGCGAGATCCTGTCGCCGGTTCAGGCCATGGGCGGAGCCCTGGTCATGGCCGCCATCGTGCTGGCGCAGTGGTCGAACGCCAGAGGGCCCGGTCCAACGAAAACGGGCGCGGCCCCCGAAGGAACCGCGCCCGCGTGATCGCTATCGGCGACCCTGACCGGTGAGGATCAGAGGACCTTCAGGTTCACGGCCGAAGTCTTGCCGCGCTGGGATTCCAGCTCGTACTCGACCTTGGCGTTTTCATCGAGGCCGGCGAGGCCCGCCTTCTGGACGGCGGTGATGTGCACGAACACATCGGCGCCGCCGGACTCCGGCTGAATGAAGCCGAAGCCCTTGGTGGGGTTGAACCACTTGACCGTTCCGGTCGGCATTGTGCGTCTCCATAAACGCGCTCTTCCAGGCGAACACCCTGTTCAAGGGGTCCGACAATCCATCTGGACAGGCTCGTTCATAGAAGGAGCTAAACGCAGGTGTGGACCCCACGCGAAATCCGGATTGCGCGAATGTTGTCTAACAGCCGTCAAGCTCGGTCAATCGGAATCGATTCGCGCATCAGGCGATCAAGCTTAAGTGAAATCAGGCGCACAGGCCCCTTGGCGCGCCATCCAGGTGCAGATGGTCGGCGTGGGCCTCGTTGTAGTCGGGGCTGAGGACGGTCGAGAACACCCGG
>JADCBH010000176.1 GCA_020253595.1 Brevundimonas sp. | reverse complement strand
TGACCCCGTAGGTCTCGGTCAGGACGTCGGTCAGGCTGGGATGCAGATAGTCAACCTCGGCCCGGCCGAACTTGCGGTCGATGTAGGTGTCGATCATCTCCATCGGACCGGGCCGGTAGAGCGAGATCAGGGCGGTGATTTCCTCGATGGAGCCGCAGCGCATCTTGCGCAGCGTGTCGCGCATGCCCTGGGATTCCAGCTGGAACACCCCGACCGTCTGGCCTGACGCCATCAGCTCGTAGGTCCGGGTGTCATCCAGAGCCAGAAGGTTGAAATCGACCGCCGCCCCGCGCCGCGCCAGGTATCCGTGCGCCCGGTCTAGCACCGTCAGCGTCTTCAACCCCAGGAAGTCGAACTTCACCAGACCGGCGGGTTCGACCCACTTCATGTTGAACTGGGTGGCCGGGATGTCCGAGCGCGGGTCCTGATACAGCGGTGTCAGCTCAACCAGCGGCCGGTCGCCGATGACGATGCCGGCCGCGTGGGTCGAGGCGTTGCGGTAGAGCCCCTCCAGCTCCAGCGCAGTCTCCAGCAGCGTCTTGACCGAGGCCTCGGCGTCGCGCGCCTCCCTCAGCCGCGGCTCGATCTCGATGGCCTGGGCCAGCGTCGTCGGGTTCGCCGGATTATTCGGCACCATCTTGGCCAGACGGTCGACCTGGCCCAGCGGCATCTGCAGCACCCGGCCGACGTCGCGCAGCACCGCTCGCGCCTGCAGCGTGCCGAAGGTGATGATCTGGGCCACCCGGTCGCGGCCGTACCGCTCCTGGACATAGCCGATCACCTCCTCGCGCCGCTCCTGGCAGAAGTCGATATCGAAGTCGGGCATGGAGACCCGCTCGGGGTTCAGGAACCGCTCGAACAGCAGGCCGAACCGCAAGGGATCCAGATCGGTGATGGTCAGGGCCCAGGCCACCAGCGAGCCCGCGCCCGAGCCCCGTCCCGGCCCGACGGGAATGCCGTGCGACTTGGCCCACTTGATGAAGTCCGACACGATCAGGAAGTAGCCGGGAAAGCCCATCTGGGTGATGATCTGGACCTCCCAGTCCAGACGCTTCCAGTACTCCTCCTCCGGCGCGGCGGGCGTGACCTGCTTCAGTCGCTCCTTCAGTCCCTCGCGCGCCTGATGCGACAACTCCTCGGGCTCGGTGCGGCCCGCGCCGGTGTCGAAGCGAGGCAGGATCGGCGCGTGGGTCTTGACCAGGAAGGCGCAGCGCCGGGCGATCTCGATGGCGCTGTCGCAGGCCTCGGGCAGGTCGGCGAACAGGGTCCGCATCTCCTCGGCCGTGCGGAAATAGTGCTGATCGGTGATCCGGCGGCGATCTTCCTGACCGGTGAAGGCCCCGTCGGCGATGCACAGCAGAGCGTCGTGGCTCTTGGCCTGCTCGCGCCTGGCGTAGTGGACGTCGTTGGTCGCCACCAGCGGGACGTCATGGCCATAGGCCCAGTCAACCAGCCCCTTTTCCGCGGCCGCCTCGTCGGGCAGACCGTGGCGTTGCAGTTCGACATAGAAGCGATCGCCGAACACCCGGGCCATTTCGGACAGGGCCTTGACCGCATCCTTGCTCTTGGACTGGACGAACAGGGGGTCGATTGGCCCGTCGGGGCCGCCCGACAGCAGGATCAGGCCTTCAGAGCGTTCCGCGACCTCGCTCCAGGCCACGCAGGGCTCACCCTCGGTCGCGTCGTCCCCGGCGGCGTCCATATAGGCCTTGGACGACAGGGCCGACAGGTTCCGCCACCCGATCTCGGACTGGCAGATCAGGACGATCGTCGGAACCTTGGTCCATCGTTCCGCCCGCCGCCCGCCGATGCCGGTGACCGGAAGCGCGCAGGCGATCAGCGGCTGCACCCCCGCCCCCTTGGCGGCCTCGGAGAACTCCAGCGCCCCAAACAGATTGGCCCGGTCGGCCACGCCCACCGCCGGCATGGCGTGATCGGCCGCCAGCTTGCCCACCTTCCCCGCCTTGATCGCGCCTTCCAGCAGCGAATAGGCCGAGCGGACCCGGAGGTGGACGAAACCCTGTGCTGAGCCTTGCGCGGTGATGGCCTGATCCTCTTGGGCAGGCCGGAAGCGACTCATCGCGCCAAGAGGGCGACCTGCCATACCATCCAGACAAAGCCGCCGCACGACGCAAGCGACAGTGTTTCGCGAACCACCTTCGACATCGCCTTATCCCCAGATTGCGTGTTCCGGTAATGTTCTATGTTGCGGATTTGTTCTCGTCAACAGCTTTAGAACAAACCGCGCACGGAGTTATCCCCGCGACCGCTCCACCGTATCCACACTCGGATTGGCTCTCAGCGCCGCCATGATCGTCGTGGCGTGCTTGGCGTCGGCGACCTCGACGTCGAGGTCGACGTCGAAGAAGTCCGACTGACGGTGGGCCATCTTCAGGTTCAGGATGTTGCCGCCCGCCTCGCCGATCACCGTCGCGACCTGACCCAGCACGCCCGGCGCATTCTTGATGGTGGCGCGGAAGCGGGCCATGCCGACAGTGCCCTTCTCGGCCTCCGGCGTCCATTGCAGATCATTCCAGACGCTGTCGTCGTCGGCGAAGTCGGCCAGGCGCTGGCAGTCGATGACGTGCACCGTCAGGCCCTTCTCGGGCTCCAGAATGCCAACGATCCGATCGCCCGGCACCGGGGTGCAGCATTCGCCGAAGTGGATCGACACGCCCGGCGTCAGACCTCCGCCCCGCACGAACAGCCGCGCCTTGTCATCGGCGATCTTTGTTCTTTCGGTCCCGGTGGCCAGGGTGCCCTTCAGCGCCGGGAACAGGGTCTCGGCCACCTTGTTGACCGGCAGTCGCCCGCGCCCGATGGCGTCGAACAGATCGTCTTCGGACCCCAGCGCCAGGGTCTCCAGCGTAGGCTTCAGCGTCACGTCTGCCAGCGTCTTGCCCGCCCGGGTCAGGGTCGCCTCCAGCGTGGTCTTGCCCAGCTTCAGGAACTCGTCGCGTTCCGCGTGGCGGATGTGTCGCCGGATCGCCGAGCGCGCCCGGCCCGTGACCGTCAGCGAGCGCCAGTCCGCCGGGGCCTCGCGCTTCTTGCCGCGGATGATCTCGACCACGTCGCCGTTCTGAAGCCGCGTGCGCATGGGCTTCAGTTCACCATTGATCTTTACCCCCACCGCCGTGTCCCCGACCTCGGTGTGGACGGCATAGGCGAAGTCGAGCGGCATCCCGCCCTGCGGCAGGGTGATCAGCATGCCCTTGGGCGTGAAGACGAAGACCTGATCCAGGTACATCTCCAGCTTGGCGTGCTCGACCCAGTCCTCGCCGCCCTCGCCGTGCTCGATCACCTGCACGAGGTGGCGCAGGTTCTGCAGGGGATCGCGGCCCCCTTCCCGCTCCATGGCTTCCTGGTCAAAGCCATAGGACTTGTTCTTGTAGGCCCAGTGCGCGGCCACCCCGTCCTCGGCCACGCGGTCCATGGCCTCGGTGCGGATCTGCATCTCGATGCGCAGGCCGCCCGGCCCCACCACTGTCGTGTGCAGGCTGCGGTAGTTGTTCGACTTGGGCGTCGAGATAAAGTCCTTGAACCGCTCGGGCACCATCGGCCAGTTGCGGTGGATGACCCCAAGCGCGCGGTAGCAGTCGTCCTCGGCCTCCAGCAGCACTCGGAAGCCGTAGATGTCGGACAGGGACGAAAAGCCCACCGACTTGCGCTGCAGCTTTCGCCAGATCGAATAGGGCGTCTTCTGCCGGCCATAGACCCGGGCCCAGATGCCGGCTTCCGACAGCACCTTCTGGATCTCCGCCGCCACCTTGTCGGTTGCCCGGCCGTGTTCGAGCTTCAGCGCCTCCAGCCGCCGCTCGATGGCGGTCCGCGCCGTCGGGTTCAGATGCTCGAAGGCCAGTTCTTCCAGCTCTGACGCGATGCGGTGGATGCCGATGGAGCGGCCCAGCGGCGCATAGACCTCCAGCGTCTCGCGGCTGATGCGCTCGCGCTTCTCCGGCTTGACGTACTGCAGCGTGCGCATGTTGTGCAGGCGGTCGGCCAGCTTGACCAGC
>JADCBH010000175.1 GCA_020253595.1 Brevundimonas sp. | reverse complement strand
CCAAGCTGCTGGAAGAAAAGTGGGGCGTCTCGGCCGCCGCTCCGGTTGCGATGGCTATGCCTGCGGGCGGTGGCGGCGCTGCCGCTCCGGCCGAAGCTGCTGAAGAGCAGACCGAGTTCACCGTTGTCCTGCTGGACGGCGGCGACAAGAAGATCAACGTCATCAAGGAAGTCCGTGGCGTGCGTTCGGACCTCGGTCTGAAGGAAGCCAAGGACCTGGTCGAAGGCGCTCCGCAGAACGTCGTCGAGAACGTCTCGAAGCAAGCCGCCGACGAAGTGGCCAAGAAGCTCACGGAAGCCGGCGCCAAGGTGCAGGTCAAGTAAGGCATCTTTCTCCTCCCCGTCGCCCGCTTGGGCGATGGGGAGGGGGACCGCGAAGCGGTGGAGGGGTCCTGGACGCGAATGCGATATCGCCGCGTTGAGAATCCCTCCGTCACTTCGCTACGCTACGTGCCACCTCCCCATCGCTGCGCGACAGGGAGGAGACGGAAAGGCCGGGGGAAACCCCGGCCCTTTTCGTTTGTCACCGCCGCCGCGCCGTCATGATCTCGCCGATCCGGTCGCGGGTGCCCTCGATCCGCTCCAGTCGCGGGTAGCGAAGGCCGTCGTGGTAGGCGAGGTCGATCGTGCGGACGCGCTGGCCGTTGCGGATCGTCAGGCGGATGGGTTCCGACCCGCCCTTGGCGGCGGTGATGGCTTCGCGCAGCGCCTCGGGGCTGCCCGCGCGGTCGCCGACGGCGATCAGGTCCCAGCCCGCGCCGATGCCGGCCTCGAACAGGGGACCGCCCCAGCGGATGCCACTGATGCGGTTGGTGGCCCCGGTGAGTGAGAAGCCCACGGACCAGCGGAAGTCCGAGCCCCAGTTGGAGTTCACCGCGCGCTCGTCCGCGTTCGGCTCCTCGACATAGACCAGGCGGTAGCCGCCGCGCTCCAGGCCATCGAGAGGGGCCCGGGCGTCCGGACCGTCGGCGTCCAGACGATCGCGCAGGAACGTTGCCCAGTCGTAGGGCTCGACCGCGTTCAGGGCCGCGACGACATCGGCGAAGGTGTAGCCTCGCGGCGTCCAGTCGCCGTCCGTGCCTTCGGGTGAGAAGAACGTCCGGGCGAAATCGTCCAGCGAGCGCCGGTCGCCCGAGCGTTCGCGGATCAGAGTGTCGACGTCGAGCCAGATCAGCGCCGCCTCGTCGTAGTAGTCGCCGGTCGCCCGCATCCACGAGGCCCACTGGCCCGGAACGCGATAGCCCAGCAGGTTGTGATTGTTGACGTCCTGAAGATTGCGCCAGCGGCGGCCGGGCTGGTTCTGGTAGAAGGCCGCGCGGTCGGCGAGCAGGACCAGAGCCTGGGCCTTGGTGTGCAGGCCGGTGCGGGCCGAGAGCACGTCACCCCAGTACTCGGTCTGGCCCTCATAGACCCACATCAGGCTGTTTTCGGTCGGCACATTGTAGTTGGCGGTCAGCTCGTTGGCCGGCCGCATGAACTTGCCGTTCCAGGAGTGGACGTATTCGTGGGGCAGCAGCGCCCGTCCGCCCGCATGGCTGTTCCACGAAGTGAAGAAGTTCGGGGCGTGGGTGTTCTCGGACGAGCGGTGATGCTCCAGCCCGATGCCCCCCATCTGGTTGGTCAGACCGAGCAGGAAGTCGTAGCGGTCGTAGTGGCGCGAGCCAAACAGGCGGTCGGCCTGGGTGATCAGGGCCTCATAGTAGCCGATCTGCTCGGGCGTGGCGGTGAGGTTGGCGGCCTCGTCAGCGACGATGTTCAGATAGACGTCGTCACCTTCGGGATCGATCTCGATCTGTCGGTAATGCTGACCGGCGAACATCGGGCTGTCGGCCAGGGTGTAGAGATCGACCGGCTCGAAGACCGCCAGGCCATTCTCGAACGAGGTGGTGCGCAACGACACGCCATAGTTCCAGCCATCGGGCAGGCGCACGGACGGGGCGAAGGTTATGCCGGTCGAGGCGTAACCGGCCGGATAGAGCAGGGCCTTCTCGAACTGCAGGTTCATCATGCGGGGCGTCATGACCACGCGCCAGTTGGCGTTGTCGGACTGGGTCAGCCACTGAAACGAGACCTCGAGCTCGCTGGCGCCTGCCGGGATCTCGATGTGGAAGGCGTAGGGGTCGACGGCGTCGCGGCGCCAGTCAATCTCCTGACCATTGGCCTTCACTATCAGGCCGCCCAGCAGCTGGATGGGCCCCGAGGCAGCGTGATTGCCCGGCAGATACCTGGGATAGAGCAGGGTGATGCGCGGACCCGAGACCGGAATGACCTGGCGCACAGAGACGATGTGGCGGTCGTAATCGGTGGCGTCGACCTCGTAGCGGATGACGCCGGGATAGGTCGGGTTGGTCGGAGCCGGGATCGGCGGACTGTCGGGGAAGCCGCCGATGTTGGGTGTGGTCGGTGTCGCCGTCTGGGATAGCGCCGGACCCGCAGCGAACAGGAGGGCGGCGAGGCAGGTGGAGACGGCGAGACGCATGGAACAGACCCGGCTGGTGTAGGGGAGGCGAGATCACGACGCGTGCGCCGCCGGGTCAAGGGGCGCGGTGTTCGTCTCTCCCCCGTCGCGAAGCGATGGGGGAGTGGCTCGGCGCGAGCAGCGCCGAGACGAGGGGGCGAGGCGGTGGCGGGGATGAGGGCTGTCTGGTCCTGATGCGGGTGTCTGGGGATGGGGCCCTGGATGGACGGATTGCCTCGCCCCCTCCGTCACTCCGCTTCGCTGCGTGCCTTGAGGACCGGCTCGTATACGGGCCGACCGCAAGCCCCATCGGAGATGGGGAGGAGACGTGACGAGACGCTCTTCCGCTGTGAACGGGATGGGGAAGTGACGGAGCCTGGGCGGTTGCCCGGAACCGATGTGGCCCCCTGCTTTCGCGTTACGGGGACCGTGTGATGTGTTTTCGGCTCGCGCCGAGGCTCCGTCGCGATCGGTGCGCGTGAGCAGTTGGCGCGCGGGCATCGTGCAGT
>JADCBH010000174.1 GCA_020253595.1 Brevundimonas sp. | reverse complement strand
TGCGGAAGTAATCTTCGGCGTTGAGCGCGCTGGTCGACCCAGCCTGAACGCAGACCCGTGCGCCGTTCAGCTCGGCCGCGCTGGCGAGATCGAGCGAGCGGCGTACCAAAAAGCCCTGGCCGTCATAGTAGTTGACGCCCGCGAAGCTGAGTTGACCGCTCGTGTCCCGCTCCATCGTCCACGATGTGTTGCGCCACAGCACATCGATGCGGCCATCGATCAGGGCTTGAAAGCGAGTCTCGGCCGTCAGGGGTACGAAGCGGACCGCATCCGCGTCCCCGAAAATGGCAGCAGCCAACCCCCGGCAGAAATCCGCGTCGAACCCGCGCCATTCCCCTCGATTGTCGGTGTAGGCGAAGCCCACAAGCCCCTGATGCACGCCGCAGTTCAGACGTCCGCGCTGTCTGATGGCAGCCAGTGTTGGGCTTGCGACCGGCTGCGCGGCTCCGGCGGTCGGCGCTGCCAAGGGAGCGTCGTCGGCTTCGTCTGGTCTCGCCTCGCGGCCGCAGGCCGCGAGGAGGAGCACGGCGGCCAGAGAGGCGGCCCACAGCGAAATCCGGCCTGAACTCAAACCCATGATCTGTCCCGCGTCACGGTTCGAAACGACTCGCGTCGTCCCTTCGCGCCCCGGCCGCTATAGAGGCCTTTGGACGACGGATCGCAACCCGTGGAGCGCTAGATGGACCGCCTTTCCGACCGGACGCGCCTGATCGCGGCCGCCACACAGCGCGGGAAAGGGCGTCGCCCGGTTAACCCGCCACTCGAACGCGCATCCACCCTGCTGTCCGACCGGGTCGCCGACATGCGCGACGACAGTCTCGGGCCCGTCTACGGAATCGAGGGCACGGCGTCACAGAACGCGCTCCGTGCCGCTGTCGCTGATCTGGAAGGGGGCGCGCAGTGCTGGCTCACGCCTTCCGGGCTGGCAGCTGTGACCCTGCCGATCCTGGCCCTGACGCGGCCGGGCGACGAGGTGGTGACGACCGATGCCCTCTACGGCCCTGTTCGCCGCTTCCTGACGCGTCATCTGGCGACGCGAGGCGTGACGACGCGCTTTCACGTACCCGAAGCGACGGTCAATGAGATCATGGCCACGGCGACCGAGCGGACGCGGCTCATCCTGATCGAGTCGCCCGCCTCTCTCACCTTCGAGATGACCGATGTTTCGGCGCTTGCCGTCGCGGCCCGGGCTCGGGGCCTGTTGACGGTCATGGACAACTCCTGGGCCGCGGGGCTGGCCTTCAAGCCCCTCGCGCATGGCGTTGACGTCAGCGTTCAAGCCCTGACGAAGTACGCAGGAGGCCATTCGGACCTGCTGCTCGGGTCGATCTGCGCCAAAGACCCCGGTGTCGCGACATCTGTTGCCGCGACGATCGAGGACCTCGGCATCTGTGTCTCTCCCGACGACGCCTGGCTGGCGCTTCGGGGGCTTCGAACCCTGACCCTCCGCTACGCCGAACAGGCTCGCTCGGCGCTGAAGGTGGCGACATGGCTGGCCGACCGGCCCGAGGTGGCGCGTGTCCTCCACCCTGCCCTTCCGAGCGATCCCGGCAATGCGATCTGGGGGCGGGACTATTCCGGCGCGGCCTCGATTCTCGGCGTTGTGATGAAGGGCGGTGATCCCAAGGCCGCAGAAGACTTCCTTGAGGCCCTGTCCCTGTTCGGGCTCGGCTATTCGTGGGGCGGGTTTGAAAGCCTGGGGACGTTTGAGACCCCCCAGCTGGCCTTCCGCAGCACACCGCCGGGACTGGAAGGTCCGCTCCTGCGCCTGCACATCGGGCTGGAGGATCCCGCCGACCTGATCGCCGATCTGGAACAAGGACTCAGAGCCTGGCGCGCCCTGCAGGATTCGAACCTGCGACCGTCCGCTTAGAAGGCGGGTGCTCTATCCAGCTGAGCTAAGGGCGCTGACCGGGCAGCCGGGTTAGACGGAACGTCCGCGGGGCTCAAGCAGAGAGCCGCTGCACTGGGAGTGTTAGCCCCACTGGCTAGTGCGTCCAGGGCTGCTTTCTGCCCGTGGCGAAGTTGTCGGCATAGGCCTTGAGGATCACCGGCGCTTCCTGCGGCTCATGCAGGCGGAAGGGAATGCCGTGGCGCTCGGCGTAGGCGACCGCCTCTTCCTTGGTCTCGAAGGACAGGCGCACCTGGCCATTCATGTCGCTCGACGATGTCCAGCCCATGAGGGGGTCGATCGTGCGCGCAGAGGCCGGTTCGAACTCCAGACGCCAGTCCTTGGCCTTGGCCTTGCCGGACTGCATGGCGGTCTTGGCGGGGCGGTAGATGCGGGCGAGCATGGGCGGTCTCGGGTCTTCTGAGGTGGGGCGGACTTACAGGGCTTTGGCCCCCGGCGTCGAGGGCTGCGGCGTCTACTGGCGCATCATCTCCCGGGCGGTGATCACGCGCATGATCTCGTTGGTGCCTTCCAGGATGCGGTGGACCCGCAAGTCGCGCACGATCCGCTCCAGCGGGTAGTCCTTCAGGTAGCCGTAGCCGCCGTGCAGCTGCAGCGCCTCGTCGGCGATCTGGAAGCATGCATCGGTGGCCAGCCGCTTGGCCATGGCGCACCATTTGGTCTTCTCAGGATGGCCGGTGTCGATGGCCCAGGCCCCGCGCAGCACCATCAGCCGTGCCGCCTCCAGCTGGGTCGCCATGTCGGCCAGCTTGAATTGGGTGTTCTGGAACTCGTTCAGCGCCTTGCCGAACTGCTTTCGCGTGGCGACGTAGGCCTGGGCCGTCTCCAGCGCCAGCCGCGCCCCGCCCAGCGAACAGGCCGCGATGTTCAGTCGACCGCCGTCCAGCCCCATCATGGCATAGCGAAAGCCGTCGCCTTCCTTGCCCAGAAGATTGGCCGCCGGCACGCGACAGTCATCGAACGAGACCACCGCCGTCGGCTGGCTGTTCCAGCCCATCTTCTTCTCCTGGGCACCGAAGCTCAGGCCGGGCGTTTCCTTGTTCACGACGAAGGCGCTGATGCCCTTGGGTCCCGGCTCACCCGTGCGGGCCATGACGACATAGACGTCCGACGTTCCCGCGCCCGAGATGAAGGCCTTGGACCCGTTCAGAATGAAGTGATCGCCATCCCGCGTCGCTGCGGTGCGCATGGCGGCCGCATCGGAACCCGAGCCCGGCTCCGTCAGGCAGTAGGACGCAATCAGCTCCATCGTCGCCAGACGCGGCACATAGCGGGCGCGCAGATCGTCCGAGCCGAAGCTGTCGATCATCCAGGTCGCCATGTTGTGGATCGAGATGAAGGCCGCCGTGGACACGTCGCCGCGCGACAGCTCCTCGAAGATCACCGCCGCCTCGACCCGGCCCAGAGCCATGCCGCCGTGTTCCTCGCCGGCATAGATGGCCGCAAAGCCCGTCTCGGCCGCGCGGCGCATGACGTCGACCGGGAAGTGCTTGGTCTCGTCCCACTCGGCCGAATGAGGCGCCAATTCTGCGTCGGCGAAGGCGCGCGCGGCGTCCTGAATGGCGCGCTGGTCGTCGGTGAGGGCGAAATCCATGGGGTCTCCCGGATGTTTTCGGGCCTTCTATCCGCTTCCCCAGTCGGGGAGAAGAACGCTAAACCGACCGCATGACCGCACCCTTCGCTCCCGCCCCCTACCCGCTCGCTCGCCCTCGCCGGCTGAGATCGAGCCCCTGGGTCCGGCGGATGGTGGCCGAGACGACGCTGACGCCGTCCGACCTGATCTGGCCGCTGATCGTGCATGACGGGGCCGAAGACCGCGTCCCGGTGCCGTCCATGCCCGGTGTCTTCCGCCTGTCTCCCAAGGCGGCTGCCGAGGCCGCCAGGGAAGCACAAAGCCTGGGCATCCCCATGGTCGGCCTGTTTCCCAACGTCGATCCGTCGATCAAGGACACAGTCGGCACGGGCGCGACCGACCCGGACGGCCTGGTTCCGGACTGCATCAAGGCCATCAAGGACGCCGCCCCGGACATCGGCGTCATGACCGACGTCGCCCTGGACTGCTACACAGACCACGGCCACGACGGCGTGCTGGGGGACGGCCGCATCGTCAATGATCCGACGCTGGAGCGGCTGGCCGAGCAGGCCTTCATCCATGCCCATGCCGGCGCAGACGTCGTCGCCCCGTCAGACATGATGGACGGACGCGTCCAGGCCATCCGAGAGGCGCTGGAGGCCAACGGGTTTTCGGACACCCTGATCCTGTCCTACGCCGCAAAATATGCGTCGGCTTTCTACGGACCCTACCGCGACGCCGTCGGCTCGGCGAAGCAGCTGAGCGGTGACAAGAAGACCTATCAGATGGACTACGCCAACACCGACGAGGCCCTGCGCGAAGTCGCCATGGACATCGCCGAGGGCGCGGACATGGTCATGGTCAAGCCGGGGATGCCCTATCTCGACATCGTCCGGCGCGTGTCGGAGACATTCAAGGTGCCCACCTTCGCGTATCAGGTGTCCGGGGAATACGCGATGATGAAGGCCTCCGTCGCCAACGGCTGGCTGGACGAGGAGCGGGCCATTCTGGAGACTCTGCACGGCTTCAAGCGGGCCGGATGCGCAGGCGTCCTGACCTATTTCGCGCCCCAGGCCGCGCGCCTTCTCGGCGCCTGAGCATGACAGAGCCTCTGGTTTTCGACCGGATCAACCCGTTCTATCGCGGCTGGGCGGAGGACTATCTGCACCTCGCCGGCTTGGACCCCGCCGCCTTCCTCGCCGCGCCCCAGCCGGCCGAGGACGAAATGTTCTTCAAGGCGCTCCTGCCCAACTTCGAGGGCGACCGCAGCATTGGCGCCTTTAAGTTTGTCGAGGCCACTGTGCGCCACTATCAGGCGCTGGATCAGATCGTCGCCCAGACCTTCGGCGGCTTCGACGGCGTGTCCAGCCTGCTGGATTTCGCGTCCGGCTACGGCCGCCTGACCCGTGCCCTGCTTCAGCGGATGCCCGCCGAGCGCATCTGGGTCTCCGACATCTACGCCGAAGCCATCGACTGGCAGGTCGCCACCTTCGGGGTCAACGGCTTCGCCTCCGTACCCGACCCCGCCACCCTGGCCCACGACCGCAAGCACGATGTGATCTTCGTCGGCTCGCTCTTCTCTCACCTCCCCGCCGACCTGTTCTGCGCCTGGCTTCATCGTCTGCACGGCATGCTGACCCCCGGCGGCGTCCTGGCGTTCAGCGTCCATGACGCCTCCATCCTGCCGCCCGACCAGAGCATGGACGACAGCGGCATCCGCTTCTTCCCGTGGAGCGAGAGCGGCAGCCTGGACCCGGCCATCTATGGCATGACCTACGTCACCGAAGCCTTCGTCGCCGACGCCATAGCCCGCCTGAATCCGGAGCACCCGCCCACGTGGCGCGTCTTCCACAAGGGGCTCTATGAGAACCAGGCGCTTTACGTGGTCGGCGGCCCGGAGCGGAACCTGTCGACGATCACCGTAGCCAGTCCGCCGATGGGTGGCTTCGAGCGGGCAACGCTGCTGACTGACAGCTCGGTCGAGTTTTCGGGCTGGGCTATCGAGCGCACGCCGGGTGGATCACTGGATCTGTTGGTCCACGTCGATGGAGAGCCCGTCCTTAAGGCAACCAAGACGGGCGATCGCCCCGACATTCAGCCCACCTTCCCGACTTCACCTGCCCTGCCCTTCGGCTGGACCTTCCGCCTTGCGCGCGAGCAAGCCGCCGAAGGGCAGGCCATCCGTCTGACGATGCGAAGCACGACAGGGCTGGAAACCCACGCCTATGCCCGCATGCCATCGGATCCTGCCCTGACCTATTCAGGATGGTCTCGACGAGCGCTTCGACCGCGCTAGACAGTACTTCGCGTCCAACCGCATGTAAGCGACGGAGTGGTTCTGGACCCCGCCGACCGGATCGGAGTGAGGACGGCGAGTACCGGCATTGCTGCCTGGCGCCTACGGTGCCAGATTTCCCAGGGGAGGTTGCGCGATGCAGGAGCTATTGATCTTTGCAGTGGTTGCAGCGTCCAGCGTTGGCTTTTTCGTCCTGCTCAAGGTGCTGGCGGCCAAGGTCGGCGGAGCCAACCTAGAGAGCGCGCGAACCGCCTTTGGCGCGCTGGACGGCTTCACGCCGTCTGACATACTCATCTACCTCGGCAGCGCGATCGCATTCGATGCTGGGACCACGGTCGTCGCAATCTGGGAGAAGGGGCCGGGTGCGCGCATTGTGGACGTGGCCGAAGTAGACACTTGGCATTGCGGTGAGCTGCTGACTACGGCTCTTGATGAGACGACGAGTTCGCTGATGGTTCAGCTCTACGGGGCAAACGCCGAGTCCCCCTTCTTCAAGGTCGGCGTTCTCAGAAAGCCGGACATCGTGGTTTGGCGGCTACATTTGTCCGAAGCCTTCGGTGCCGACAAGGAGCGGGAATTCGCCCAGCGGACGATCGGTCCCGATCTCGGCAGCTAACCCTCTTC
>JADCBH010000173.1 GCA_020253595.1 Brevundimonas sp. | reverse complement strand
CTGGTGAAGGCATTGGCCAGGGCTGTGTTGATGCGGCCAAGCTCGGCCTTGCCCGCAGCATCCAGAGCCGCGCCGTTGCGGATGAAAGCATCACGGCTGCGCTCGGCCAGGCGGGTCTGCTCGGGCGTCAGACCCGCGGCGCCGGCCGTGTCCGCGACCGTCTTGATGCGCTGGAACAGGGGTTCGTTGAAGGTGGTCTCGTCGCTGGCCGCCGACAGCAGCGGGGAAACCTCGGTGTCGACGGCGTTGTAGTCGTCGGAACCGATGTTGGAGGTCATCACTCCGAAGATCGACCCGGCGCGGTCCAGCGGCTGACCCGCAAGTTGCATCGCGACCATGGTGTTGGCGAATGTCGGCGGCTCGGGGTTGTTGGCGATGGCTACAATCTCGGCCCGCTGCAGCTCGATGCCTTCCAGGATCGCGGCCCGCAGCTTGTCGGCGGTGACCGACGGCCACGGCGGCACACCGTCATAAGGACCCGTCCACGGCTGCAGAAGTTCAGCGCGCGGGGTCTGGGCCGGCAGCACGGCCCTGGCGATGGCGAGTTCATCGGCGCTGGCGGCGACCCCGCCGCTCATCGCGCCTGCGGTGGCGCAACCGGAAAGGGCCATCAGGCTCGCGCCTCCGACAAGAAGCTGGCGTCTATGCATGGGAACATCCTGTTCATCGATCTGGGGACGTGCGCGCACCCTAGTCCGGGTTCGCATGACCGTCACATGAACGACCTGTAATGCCGTTGGACGGCGAGGCAAGCTGCGGCCTTTGGAATGGAGCCTCGCCTTTGCGGAAAACCGCTTACACTTTTCCGGGCGAGGCCCTACACGCCGCTGCATGGCGATAGGCGTTTTCGACAGCGGTGTGGGCGGTCTGACGGTCCACCGTGAGCTGACCCGGCGGTTCCCGGAGCGGGACTTCATCTACCTGGCTGACCAGGCCCATGCGCCCTATGGCGGTCGCGGCGGCGAGGAGATCGTCGACCTGACCCGCGCCGGCTGCGAACGCCTGTTCGAGGCCGGGGCCAGCGTGATCGTTCTGGCCTGCAATACGGCTTCGGCCATCGCCCTGCGCCGTCTGCAGCAGACCTGGGTCCCGGAGGCGCGCGCGCGCCATGGGCGGCCGGTCAATGTGCTGGGCATCATCGTGCCGACCATCGAGGCCGCGACCGGCCTGCCCTGGACCTTCGAGGCCGAACGGCGCGGCGACAAGATCGAGGCGCTGGAGATCACCGGCGTCTTCTGCACCGCCGCGACCGCCATGAGCCGCGTCTATGAGATCGAGATCGACAAGCGGCGCGAGGATCTGGCGGTCTTCTCCGAACCCTGCCCTGGGCTGGCGGGCCTGATCGAGCTGGGCGCCCCGGCCGAAGAGCTGACGGTCGTCGTGCGCGACCACGTCGATGCGCTGAGACGCCGCATCGGGCGTCATCCGGACAAGGCCATCCTGGGCTGCACCCACTACGAGATCGTGGCCGACATCTTCGCCCAGGCCCTGCCGCCGGAGACGGCCGTGATCCACCAGCCGAGCGCCGTGGCGGACGCTCTCGAGCGCTACTTCGGGCGGCATCCGGAATATGGGCTGGGCGAGGGCGGACGGCGCACCTTCCTGACGACCGGACGGCCGGGGCCGCAGTCGGAGCTGGTCAGCCAGTTCTGGGGCGCGCCGTTGAGCTTCGAGGCGGCCTGAAGGGTCAGGGACCGCCGCCGAGGCGGGCCAGGCGACGGCGTTCAGCGCGGTTGAGCGGAGGACGAACGTTTGATGCCGTGGAGTCGGGAAAAACAGTCTCCACTCTCTCCACGATCGGCGCGGACGACCCGGCCGGGGTGCCGTGCGAGGCGGCGGCGGGAGCCGTAGCGATGAGCGCCTTGAGCCCCTCATGGATGCGCAGCCAGCGCAGGGCGTCGGCGGAGCGGCCCTGGTCAAGCGCATGGGTCAGGCGGCGCCAGGCGAGCTCCAGCATGACCGACGGCTCGGCGACCGGCCCATCCAGGTCCAGCGGTTGGGTTTCGGGCAGGGCCCGCGGCCGATGAAGCCAGCCCTCCCGACCGGCCCTCTTGTAGAAGGTCGAGGAGGGGATGCCGAAGTCGTCGCGCAGGCTGGCGACGGTCGCACCGGCCAGGTAGGCGTCGCGGACGGCATCCCAGAGGGCCTCCGAGATGGAGGCTGAGGGCCCATCGAACGTGTCAGGCGCGGCGGTCTGGCAGGTCATGCGGGCGAGACTATTCGGCCGATGCGTCAGAAACGGTCGCATCGTCTGGGCGGGGCGACGTTCGCCGCAGGAGCGGGCGATTCGACGCTCACCGCATGGCTGCTGACACGACGTTGGCAACACATCCACCTTAGCAGGGATCGTCAACGGATCGGGAGATGGACATGGCGATCGTGGAACTCGTTCGGTTTCGGCTGGCGGAGGGGGCCGACCAGGAGGCCTTCGCTCGGAGCGCACGGACGCTCGACGGCCTGGTGAAATCCTGGCCCGGCTTTGTCAGCCGTACCCTTTCCGGCAGCGATGACGGGCTCTACACCGACCACATTGTCTGGCGAGATATGGCCGCAGCCGAAGCGGCGGCGAGGGCGCTGCCCGCCGCGCCTGAGGCCGCGCCCTTCATGGCTGCGATCGACATGACGTCGGTCGAGATGAGCCATAGTCCGGTGATCACCGTCACGGCATGACCCAGACCGTCTCCGAGATGCGAAATCTCGGCCCGGTCATGGCGCGGCGGCTGGCCGAAGCGGGGATAGAAACGGCCGACGATCTGCGGCGTCTCGGCGCCGTGGAGGCCTATCGTCGGCTGCGATTCCACTTCGGGCGTGTGTCGCTGACGGCGCTCTACGCCATGGACGCGGCACTGCACGATCGGGACTGGCGCGAGGTTCCCGACGCGCGCAAGATTGACCTGAAGCGGATGGTCGCGGAGGGGTGAGCCATGGGCATCAGGGGGATTGCGGCAGGGCTGGCCACCGTCCTGTTGAGCGCGGCCGCACCGGCGAGCGCCGAAATCGTGTCGCGCAGCGAGACCGCCTTCACCCTGTCGTTCGAACGAACGGTCGCCGCCTCGCCAGAGGCTGTGCTCGAAGCCGTCGGCCATCCGGAGCGCTGGTGGAGCAGCGATCACACCTACTCGGGCGATGCGGCCAACATCCGTGTCGACCTGCGGCCCGGCGGCTGCTGGTGCGAAGCCCTGCCGGGCGGCGGCGTCAAACACGGCGAGGCGATAATGATCTGGCCAGACCGGAACATGGTCCGTTTCGATGCGCCGTTCGGTCCGCTTCAGGGGATCGGTGCCGACGCCGTCCTGACCATGAGCTGGGCCCCGGTCGAGGGCCAGGCGACGCGGCGTCTGCGCTGGACCTTCGTGGTCAGCGGCACTGGCTCTGGCGCGATGGCTGAGCCCGTTCACGCCGTCATGGAGGAGCAGTTCGGACGCCTGGCGGCGGTGCTCGGCCCGCCAGAGTGAGGGCTCCATCGAGCCGCCTTTGATAGACCCTGCTTATTCCAAACCCAAGTTTAATCGATTTGTCTTGAGACGCCGTCAAGACTAGTTTCCCGCATCACTCTGACCCCCCGGGAGGCCCACGATGGACGGCGAAAACTCACCCCTGTCTGATCCGAGCAAGAAGGCCGCCGCCAAGCGCGCCCTGCTCGGCCGCACCAACCGCGACTGGTGGCCCAACAGCCTGTCGGTCGACATCCTGCATCAGCACGGCAAGACCGGCGACCCGATGGGCGACGGTTTCAGCTATGCCGAGGCCTTCAAGTCGATCGACTACGACGGCCTGAAGCGCGACCTGACCGCCCTGATGACCGACAGCCAGTCCTGGTGGCCGGCGGACTATGGCCACTATGGCCCCTTCTTCATCCGCATGGCCTGGCACGCGGCCGGCACCTATCGCACCGGCGACGGACGCGGCGGCGCGAGCTCGGGCCAGCAGCGTTTCGCCCCGCTGAACTCCTGGCCGGACAACGGCAACCTGGACAAGGCGCGTCGCCTGCTGTGGCCGATCAAGCAGAAGTACGGTGCCCAGATCAGCTGGGCCGACCTGTTCATCCTGGCCGGCAACGTCGGCATCGAATCGATGGGCGGGCCGGTGTTCGGCTTCGGCGGCGGCCGCGCCGATGTCTGGGAACCCGAGAAGGACGTCTACTGGGGCACCGAAGAGAACTGGGTGAAGGGCGAGGAGACCCGCATCCAGCCCGATAAGGAACTGGCGCTGGAGGATACGCTGGCGGCCATCCAGATGGGCCTTATCTACGTCAACCCGGAAGGCCCCGGCGGCGTGCCCGAGGCGCTGCAGTCGGCGCGCGACATCCGCATCACCTTCGCCCGCATGGGCATGAACGACGTCGAGACGGCGGCCCTGACGGCCGGTGGCCACACCTTCGGCAAGGCCCACGGCGCGGGTGACGCATCGAAGGTCGGCGTGGCTCCGGAAGGTGCCGACATCGCGCTGCAAGGCTTCGGCTGGCAGTCAGGCTACAAGAGCGGCATGGGCGACGACGCCATCACCTCGGGCATCGAGGGATCGTGGACGCCGACGCCGATCACCTGGGACATGTCCTACTTCGACATGCTGCTGGACCATGAGTACGAGCTGGTTCACTCGCCCGCCGGTGCCAAGCAGTGGCAGCCGGTCGGCAGCCCGCCCGAGACCCTGGCTCCGGCCGCGCACACGCCGGGCAAGAAGGTCCCGACGATGATGACCACGGCCGACATGGCCTTCAAGATCGACCCCGAGTACCGCAAGGTCATGGAGGCGTTCCGGGCCGATCCGGCCTACTTCGCCGACCAGTTCGCGCGCGCCTGGTTCAAGCTGTGCCACCGCGACATGGGGCCCAAGATCCGCTACCTCGGGCCGGAAGTCCCCGCTGAGGACCTGATCTGGCAGGACCCGATCCCGGCGCACACCGGACCGGCTCTGACCGACGCCGACGTCAAGACGCTGAAGGACCACATCGCCGCCTCCGGCCTGTCGGTCGCCGACCTGGTCCGCACGGCCTGGGCCTCGGCCGCGACCTGGCGCGGGTCGGATCACCGCGGCGGTGCCAACGGCGCGCGCATCCGTCTGGAGCCCCAGCGCAACTGGGACGTCAACGAGCCTGAGAAGCTCTCGCGCGTCATGGCCGTCTATGAGGGCATCAAGGCCTCGTCGGGTCTGAACGTCTCCATCGCGGACCTGATCGTGCTGGGCGGGTCGGTCGGCATCGAGCAGGCGGCCAAGGCCGCCGGCCACGACGTCGTCGTCCCCTTCACCCCGGGCCGCACCGATGCGACGGCGGAGCACACCGACGCCGAAAGCTTCGCGGTGCTCGAGCCCCGCGCCGACGGCTTCCGCAACTATCTGCAGGTCAAGTTCAACGTCCCGACCGAGGAACTGATGATCGACCGGGCCCAGCTGCTGGGCCTGACCGCCCCGCAGATGACGGCTCTGGTCGGCGGCCTGCGGGTGCTCGGCATCAACCACAAGGACTCCAAGGACGGCGTGTTCACCGATCGTCCCGGCCAGCTGACGAACGACTTCTTCGTCAACCTGCTGGACATGTCGACGGCGTGGAAACAGGTCGACGCCACCTCGGACGAGCTGTTTGTCGGCACGGACCGCGCCACGGGCGAACGCCGCTGGACCGCGACCCGCACCGACCTGGTGTTCGGTTCCAACTCCCAGCTGCGCGCCATCGCCGAGGTCTATGCCGAGGGCCAGTCCCAGGAGGTGTTCCTGAACACCTTCATCAAGGCCTGGACCCAGGTGATGGAGAACGATCGCTACGACATCCCCAAGCGCGCGCTGCACGCCGAGAAGCTGGCGTCTTAAGGCGGTAGGGATGAGCCATTCCTCCCCCGTCGGGGGAGGTGGATCCGAAGCGTAGCGAAGGAGACGGAGGGGGTCGGCCGCACACGCCGCACGCGCGGCAGGCCCCCTCCGTCATTCCGCTTCGCTTCATGACCCTCCTTGCCGCGCCTTCAGCGCGTCTTCGTCGACCCCCAACGGGGGAGGATTTGGATAAGGCGGCTTGATCGTCATGGCGTCTGGCTGAGATTGAGCCTATCTCCGAGATCATGCTCCCCACGCTTCGCCAGCTCCAGTATCTCAAGCTTCTGGCGGAGCACGCCTCCTTCAGCCGGGCCGCGGATGCGGCGTCTGTCAGCCAGCCCGCCCTGTCCGCAGGCATCCAGGAACTGGAGAAGGTGCTGGGCGCGCCAGTCGTCGAGCGCACGCGCGGCGCGGTCCAGTTGACCGCCGTCGGTGCCGAGGCCGTCAGCCGGGCCGAGGACGTTCTGGCCCGCACGGAGGATCTGGTCGAGGCGGCGCGGAACGCCGGGCGGCCGCTGTCGGGTCGCCTGAGGCTGGGCATTATCCCGACCGTCGCGCCCTTCCTGTTGCCGGCGACCCTGCCCGGGCTGAAGGCGGCGTATCCCGCTCTGCGTCTGTTCATCCGCGAAGACCTGACCTCGCGCCTGATCGCCGGGCTGAAGGCCGGTCAGCTGGACTGCGCGGTGATCGCCCTGCCCTATGCGGCGTCCGGCATCGATCACGCCCGCATCAGCGACGACGAGATCCTGGCCGCCACCCCCTGGCGTCCGGCGGCGATATTCAGCCGGGCGCGCTGAAGGG
>JADCBH010000172.1 GCA_020253595.1 Brevundimonas sp. | reverse complement strand
GTCTTCGAGATGACCAGGACGTGCCCTTCCGACTGGGGGAACACGTCCATGAAGGCGAGGACGTCGCCGTCCTCGAACACCTTCACCGCCGGCATCTCGCCGCGCAGGATTCTGGCGAAGACGTTGGACGGATCGTAAGGAGCGTGGAGCGTCATTCGAGGCCTCAGGCGCGGGCAGCGCCTCTCGACTGCTCCACGCCCAGCGCCTTGAGTGTGGTCGCGGCGATGTGCTCGGCGTTCAGGCCAGCCTCTGTGTATTGGGCGGCCGGCGCGTCCTGATCCTGGAAGACGTCCGGCAGGTGCATGGTGCGGACCTTCAACCCTGCGTCCAATGCACCCTCGGCGGCCAGGAACTGCAGTACGAAGGCACCGAAGCCGCCCATGGCGCCCTCCTCGATGGTGATCAGGGCCTCGTGCTCACGCGCCAGGCGGGTGATCAGGTCATGATCCAGAGGCTTGGCGAAGCGCGCGTCGGCGACGGTCGCCGAGATGCCGTGCGCGGCTAGCAGATCGGCGGCCTTCAGCGTCTCCTGCAGACGGGTGCCAAAGCTGAGCAGGGCGACGGCCGTGCCTTCTCGGACGATGCGGCCCTTGCCGATCTCCAGCGGGGCGGCCAGCTCGGGGATCTCCACCCCCACGCCGTCGCCGCGCGGATAGCGGAAGGCGGACGGACGGTCGTCGATCTCGCAGGCCGTGGCGATCATGGCGGCCAGGTCAGCCTCATCGGCGGCGGCCATCAGGACCATGCCCGGCAGAGCCCCCATGTAGCCGATGTCGAACGACCCCGCATGGGTGCAGCCGTCGGCACCCACCAGACCCGCCCGGTCCATGGCGAAGCGCACCGGCAGGGACTGGATCGCCACATCGTGGACGACCTGGTCATAGCCACGTTGCAGGAAGGTCGAATAGATGGCGCAGAAGGGCTTCATGCCGTCGGCAGCTAGACCGGCGGCGAAGGTCACGGCGTGCTGCTCGGCGATGCCGACGTCATAGGTGCGGCTGGGGAAGGCCTGGCCGAAAAGATCCAGACCCGTGCCCGACGGCATCGCCGCGGTGATGGCGACGATCTTCGGATCGCGTTCGGCCCGCTTGATCAGCTCGGTGCCGAATACCTTGGTGTAGCTGGGGGCGTTGGAGACGGACTTGTTCTGCTTGCCCGACACGACGTCGAACTTGACCACGGCGTGCAGTTTGTCTGCGCTGGACTCGGCCGGGGCATAGCCCTTGCCCTTCTGGGTCACGACATGAACGACCACCGGCCGGTCCGTAATGGCGGCAGCGTTACGGAGGATCGGGACAAGGTTATCCATATCGTGACCATCAACTGGCCCGATGTAGTAGAAGCCCAACTCCTCGAAGAAGGTGCCGCCCGTGATCATGCCCCGGGCGTATTCCTCGGCCTTTCGCGCCGCCTCGCGGAAGGGGCGCGGCATGTGCTCGGCGACCTTCTTTCCGAACTGGCGGAAGTTCTGATAGGCACCGCCCGAGACCTGCTTGGCGAGGTAGGCGCTCATGCCGCCGACCGGCGGAGCGATCGACATGTCGTTGTCGTTGAGGATGACGGTCAGTTGGCCGGTCGTTTCGGCCGCGTTGTTCATCGCCTCATAGGCCATGCCTGCCGACATGGAGCCGTCGCCGATAACGGCCACGACCTTGTTTTTCTTGCCCTGCTGGTCCCGCGCCGCCGCAAAACCCAGCGCCGCCGAGATCGAGGTGGAAGCATGCGCTGCGCCGAACGGGTCGTATTCGCTCTCGGCACGCTTGGTGAAGCCTGACAGGCCGCCGCCCTGACGCAGGGTGCGGATCCGATCGCGTCGGCCGGTGAGGATCTTGTGCGGGTAGCATTGGTGGCCGACGTCCCAGATCAGGATGTCGTCCGGCGTATTGTAGACGTGGTGGAGCGCCACGGTCAGTTCGACGACGCCCAGGCCAGCGCCCAAGTGGCCGCCCGTCACGGAGACGGCATCGATCGTCTCGGCCCTCAGTTCGTCGGCCAGCTGCTTTAGCTGGGCGATATCGAACCCGCGCGTGTCGGCTGGGAACTGAACCTTGTCGAGAAGCGGCGTGTCGGTCATCGGGACGGCGGAGCCTTTGGTTTCTTGTCGATGGCGCCGACTTCAATGAGCCAGCGTCCTCCCTGTCAGGACCGACGGTTTAGCACGAAGTCCACGCTCGCCTTGAGGTTTTCGGCATCGACGCCGAACACATCCAGATGACCGCGGGCCTGATCGGCCAGGTGAGCAACGCGTTGGCGCGCCTGATCGACGCCTAGCAGCGTCACAAAATTGGTCTTGCCCTGCGCTGCGTCCTTCTGGGCCGCTTTGCCAAGCTCGACCTCGTCCCCGTCAAAATCCAGAAGGTCATCGACGATCTGATAGGCAAGGCCGATGTCGTGAGCGAAGTTCATTAGCGCCTGCTGATGGCGTTCCTCGGCGCGCGCGACGATCAAGGGAATCTCGAAGGCATAGGTGAAAAGCGCCCCCGTCTTCAGCCTCTGCATCCGGGCGACGCCGCCAAGATCGTCACGGACGCCCAGAAGATCGATCATCTGACCGCCGGCCATACCGCGCGCGCCGCTGGCCAGCGACAGACGTGCCGCGAGCGCGCAGCGAACCTCGGCATCCTCGTGGGTGTCGCGGTGCAAGATGATGTCGAAGGCTGCGGTCTGGAGCGCGTCTCCCGCCAGAATGGCCGTGGCCTCGTCATACGCGATGTGCAGCGTAGGACGGCCCCGGCGCATGTCGTCGTTGTCCATTGCCGGCAGGTCGTCATGGACCAGCGAATAAGCGTGGACACATTCGAGGGCACAGGCGGCGCGAAGCACCGGCCGCTCTTCGATATCGAACAGCCGCGAGGCTTCCATGGCGAAATAGGGCCGCAATCGCTTACCAGGACCCAGAGCCGCATAGCGCATGGCCTCGGTCAGTCGAGATTCCGGTCCATCCGCGCGAGGCAGGAGCTCGTCGAGCGCCACCGTCACCATATCGGCGACCTCTGCGACCCGTTCGGCGACGCTCTGGACAGGGGCGTTGGCGGCCAGTCGCATCAGAACAGTCTCCCACCATTCGGCACGTCACGATCCACGCCGACCAGCACAACTTCACCGTCTGCGTCCGGGAAACCAAGTGTCAGCACCTCGGACATGAAGGGCCCGATCTGGCGTGGCGGGAAGTTGACCACTGCCGCCACCTTGCGACCGGACAACTCATCGGTCGTGTAATGGCGGGTGATCTGGGCCGAAGATCGCTTGACCCCGACGTCGGGACCGAAGTCGATCGTCAGCTTGTAGGCTGGCTTGCGCGCCTCGGGGAACGGTTCGGCTCGGATCACCTCACCCACGCGCACGTCCACCCTCATGAAGTCGTCGAAGGCGATGCGCTCCGCCACGGCTGGCATCAGCTGAACTCGGCCGGCTCAAGGCCCTTGGCTGAGCCATCGGAGCCAACGACGATCTTGTCGACGCGAAGCTGGGCGGCCTTCAGGCGAGACTCGCAGTGCGCCTTCAACCTGGCACCCTCTTCGTAAAGCGCGATCGACTCCTCCAGCGGAGCCTGGCCGGACTCGAGCCGAGACACGATGGTCTCGAGGCGCGACAGTGCGTCTTCGAAAGACAGATCGGCGGGTACGGCGAAAGCGTCTGACATCAACTTGACCCTAGAGGGGCCGGGCGCACGCTTCAACGGGGAAGCGTCACGCCCGCTCGTAGCGGCGCTGGCTCCAGTATCTGAAACCCTGATTGTGAACCAGCTTCCACCCGTCGGCCTTCAGACGGCGACCGACCATATGGTTGAAATAGCCATGTGCGAGGACCAGGACGTCCTCTCCAGCCTCAGCGCGGCCAATTAGGACTTGGGCGGCGCGTTCGGCACGCGCCTCTGCCTCGCGGCGGGTCTCCTGGCCGTCATGATGATCGAAAGCGTGCCACCAGAACCGGGCGACGGCACCCCAGTACTTGGGCGGCAGTTTGAACCAGTCAGGGAAATGCGGCGGAGGCAGAGGGGCCTCGATGAACAGGACGTCCGAGACCACGTCGCGACCATTCGAGACGGCAACTGCGGTTTCCTGGGCTCTCTGGCGGGTTGATGCGAAAATCACGCCCGCACCCTGAGCTGTCTCGAGCAGTCCCTGCGGCGGAGTCTGGCCGGCAAGCAGGCCGCCCTGCTCATACCTGGCCCACCAGTCCCGGTATTGGTCCGAGGTCAGATAACACTTGCGCGACAGGGCCGGCTCGCCATGGCGAGCGAGCGTGATGGAGCCGACACGGTCTGATGTCATCGGCTCTGGCGCAACGACGGGCTGCGGCGCGGTGAGATCAATTCGATCCATCTGAAGGGTATCAGGGCTCATGGCGCGAGGGTCGGCGTCAGTGACGTCTGGTCCTCAATCCTCCCCCAAAGCCCGCACATGGGCGGCGGCCGAGCGGCCGAGTCCTTCAAGGTCGTAACCGCCCTCCAGCGAGGACACAACCTTGCCTCCGCATCGCCGACGCGCGACTTCGAGCACAGCCCGCGTCGCCCAGGCGAAATCCTCGGCCTCCAGGCTCTGGTGAGCGAGCGGATCGCGCCGGTGCGCATCGAAGCCGGCCGAGATCAGGATCAGGTCAGGCGCGAACGCATCGAGTGCAGGCATCAGACCGCCCGCGAAGGTCGCCCGCCATGATTCGCGCGCGGCATGCGGCTCGACCGGCGCGTTGACGACGTTACCGACGCCGGTTTCATGCGCAGCGCCTGTGCCCGGATAGAGGGGCATCTGATGGATGGAGGCGAAGAACAGCGACGGATCGGACTCGAACGCCGCCTGGGTGCCGTTGCCGTGGTGGACGTCGAAGTCGACCACGGCAACGCGCGGCATCCCCAGCGATTGAGCCACACGGGCGGCAACCGCGACGGAAGAGAACAGGCAGAATCCCATCGCCCGGTCAGGTTCGGCATGGTGACCGGGCGGTCGTACAGCCGCGAAGGCGCGAGCCGTCTCTCCTCCAGCCACCGCGTTCACAGCGTCGATGACTGCGCCGGCCGCGAGACGGGCAGCACGGACGCTGCCCGGAGACAGGATCGTATCGGCATCGAGCTGTGCCAGGCCAGTGACCGGCGAGGCGTCAAGGATGCGGGCGACGTACTCAGCCGGGTGGACGCGCTCCAGGTCGACGACCTGGGCTTCGGTCGCCGCGCGGCGGTCCAGCGACAGGTCTGAATCATCGAGTGCCGCCAGCACTGCGGCCAG
>JADCBH010000171.1 GCA_020253595.1 Brevundimonas sp. | reverse complement strand
GGGAAATGATCCCGCTGCTTGATGCGATGCACGATGTGGTCACCGGCGGGGGTGTGGGCCTGAAACACGAGCCGCCGCACAAAACGTTCATTGACCTGATGCCCGGCCACCAAGAGTTCGCGGCGCGGATCGCTGGCATCCCGCGCATCCACACCATCGCGGCCTCGACCGGGCCGGTCACCCTGGTCCAGGCCGGACGTCTGCTGGACCGCCCGGGCCAGGCACCGCGCGGACCTTCCACCGTCGTCATCCGTGATGGGCGGGTGGTGGAGGTGCGCGACGGCCTTGTCGGCGCCGACGCCTTTCCGGGCGCCGAGATCGTGGACCTGTCCGATCGCTTCGTCCTGCCCGGCCTGATCGACAGCCACGTCCATCTCGCGACCAGCCAGGCGGGGCAGGCAGGCCTGATCGCCCAGTTCACCGAGAGCGTTCCGACCACGGCCTACCGCGCAGCCGAGAACGCGCGCATCACCCTGATGGCCGGCTTCACCACGGTGCGGAACCTGGGTGATGGAGACGGGGTCACCCTGGCGCTCCGCGATGCCGCCGCCCGCCATGCGCTGCCCAGCCCTCGCATCGTCGACGCGGGTCGAAGCATCTCGACCACGTCTGGCCACATGGATGGCAGGAACGGCCTGAACGATGAGCTGCGGGAACACACCGACCATGCCAACGTCTGCGACGACACCGCGTCCTGCCGCGAGGCCGTCCGCCTGCAGATCAGCCGGGGCGTCGACGTCATCAAGATCGCCACGACGGGCGGAGTGAACAGCTGCATCGGGGCCGGCCTCGGCGCCCAGATGTTCGAGGATGAAGCCCGCGCCCTGATCGAAACGGCTCATCTGTATGGCAAGCGGGTCGCCGTCCACGCCCACGGGGCCGACGGCATCGCGCTGGCGCTTCGACTCGGCGCGGACTCGATCGAACACGGCACCATCTTCGACGACGAGACGATCCGGCTGTTCCGCGATTCCGGTGCCTATTATGTCCCGACCCTGTCGACGGTGAACGGCTACCGCGAGCGCCTGGCCGCCGACCCGAATGCCTACTCCGCCGAGGTCCTGCCCAAGATCCTGTGGCGCATCGAGGTCACGGGTGACTCACTGGAACGCGCCGTGCCCGGTGGCGTGCGCATCGCCTTTGGCACCGACGCCGGCGTGTCCATGCATGGCCGCAATGCGGACGAGTTCGAGCTGATGGTCCAGCACGGCATGACCCCGATGAGCGCCATCCAGGCCGCGACCGTCAACGCCGCCGACCTGCTGGGCCTTGGCGAGGAGCTGGGAACCCTTGAACCCGGCCGCCGCGCCGACATCATCGCAGTCGACGGCGATCCTCTGTCGGATGTCACGGTCCTCAAGGATGTCGATTTCGTGATGCGTGACGGGCGGATTTACAAGCACGAGGAGTAGTGGCTAGTGATGAGTGGCTAGTGGCTGATGAGCGCGGTTCGAAGCTATCGTGACCTGGAGGTCTGGAAAAAGGCCGTGTCCTGGACCGAGCTTGTCTATCGGGCTTCATCCCTCTGGCCGACAGATGAACGGTTCGGACTGACAAGCCAGGTCCGCCGGTCGTCAGTGTCCATCGCATCCAACATTGCCGAGGGAGCAGCGAGACACGGAACAGCCGATTTCCGCCGTTTCATCGGGATTGCGCAGGGCTCTCTGGCCGAGGCGGAGACACAACTTTTGATCGCCTATCGCCTCGACTACCTGAGCGAGGACCAGCTTAACCGGTTGACCGCAGGGGCCGACGAGATCAGTCGGATGCTCATGTCCCTGTCCGCCGCCTTGAAGCGCCGGGCAGAATGATCAGCCACTAGCCACCAGTCACTAGCCACTCATCACATGTCCCTCCCCAACCACCAACCACCAACCACCAATCACCCCCCACACCTCCCCCGCCACGACTGGACCCTGACCGAAGTCGAGGCCCTGTTCGCCCGCCCCTTCATGGACCTGGTGTTCGAGGCGGCGAGCGTTCATCGCCGCTGGTTCGATCCGTCCGAGGTGCAGACCTCGCAGCTGCTGTCGATCAAGACCGGCGGCTGCGCCGAGAACTGCGGCTACTGCTCGCAATCGGCGGCCTTCGACACCGGGCTGAAGGCCGAGAAGCTGATGGACGCCACCTCGGTCATCGCCGAGGCCATGGCGGCCAAGGCGGGTGGGGCCAGCCGTTTCTGCATGGGCGCGGCCTGGCGCGAACTGAAGGACCGGGACACGCCCAAACTGGCTGCCATGATCTCGGGCGTGAAGGCCCTGGGTCTGGAGACCTGCGCGACGCTGGGCATGCTGACCGCCGATCAGGCGCGCCAGCTGAAGGACGCCGGGCTGGACTACTACAACCACAACCTGGACACAGGCCCGGACTACTACGCCGACGTCGTCACGACACGGACCTATCAGGACCGGCTGGACACGCTGGAGCATGTGCGCTCGGCCGGGATGAAGACCTGCTGTGGCGGCATCGTCGGCATGGGCGAAAGCCGGCGGGATCGCGCGGGCCTGCTGCACGCCCTGGCCACCCTGCCCGAGCATCCCGACAGCCTGCCGGTCAACGCGCTCGTGCCGGTGTCCGGCACGCCGCTGGGCGACCGGGTCAGGCGCGAGGGTGAGATCGACCCCATCGAGTTCGTCCGCACCGTCGCCGTCGCCCGTCTGGTCTGTCCCAGGGCCATGGTCCGTCTGTCGGCCGGACGCGAGGGCATGAGCGCGGAGATGCAGGCGCTGTGCTTCCTGGCCGGAGCCAATTCCATCTTCGTGGGCGGACGCCTCCTGACCACCCCCAATCCGGGTGAGGACGCCGACGCG
The DNA here is from genome assembly GCA_020253595.1 of Brevundimonas sp. Lineage (GTDB taxonomy): Bacteria > Pseudomonadota > Alphaproteobacteria > Caulobacterales > Caulobacteraceae > Brevundimonas. The sequence goes on along the minus strand of JADCBH010000171.1, from coordinate 4,745 downwards.
GCCCTGTTCGCCAAGCTGGACCTGCGGCCGATGGCGCTCGGCGTCGAAGCGCGAGCCGCGTAACCCGACCTTAAGCGGAGCCATGGCAGAACGGCGGTCATGGATCGTCGCGCCCTTCTTGCCGCCCCCGTGCTTCTCGCTGCCGCCACCCCCGCGCTCGCGGGTGCGGGAGGGGGTGGTTCGACCAGTTCGACGGGTGGCTACCTTCGCTATCCGACCATCACTGCGACCACGATCCGTTCAGACGGGCGTCGAGGCGTCATGACGGTCGAGACCGGCGTCGACGTGGCCGATCCCGCCCTGCACCTTCGCGCCCAGCAGTCACAGCCCCGTATGCGCGCGGTGTTTGCCATCCTGGTCCAGCGCGAGGCCGAGAGCCTGCTGCCCGGTGCCGTGCCCAACGTCGATCGCCTGGCGGCTCAACTGCAGTCTGCGGTCAACATCATTCTCGGCCGACGCGGAGCCGCCAAGCTGCTGCTCGGCACCGTGATGGTGGTCTGACACCTAGCGCGGGGCCGCGATCCGGCTGCGTCGCTGGGGAGCCGTCGTCAAGGGCACCAGCGGGTTGCTGAGCACTGCCGGCGGAGGCGGGGGGGCGGCGGCAGCCTCTGCGGTCTCGACAGCGGAAGCAGCCTCCTCGGCAACCGCCCCCGATTCCGTCTGCGTCTCCACCTGCGGTCGACTCATCGGTGTCAGGGTGATCACAGGCGCGGCGACCGTCTGGATCGCCACGCCGGTATCGACCAGCGGGGCAGGCAGTTCCTCGATATAGGTCGCCAGCGCAGCCAGCTTTTCGATCGTCGGTTCGGTCCCGGCGTGACTGCCGGTAAACGCCCCAGGCAGGCCCCAGGCCCCGGTCCAGCGATAGAAGATGTGGGTGTCGATCTGGCGAAGCTTCACGAGCCGCTCCGCCCAATACGGCGCGACCCAGTCGGTATGGTAGTGGGTGGCCATGCCCACTTCCGGGATGACCCGGCCGTTCAGCGCCGAGGCCGCTGCGGCCCGGGCCCGCGCCCAACCGGCTGCGGACGGCTGCCGCGCCATCGCACCGTCGCAGGTGAAGCTGAACTGGCAACCCGTCGTCCGCTCCTGGCCTTGGAAAACCACACCGCAGACCGTCTTTGGAAAGGCGGGATGCCGCATCCGGTTCAGCACGACCTGGGCCACGGCCGCCTGTCCCAGGGCACCTTCCGACGCCGCCTCGTAGTAGATGGCGGCGGTCAGGCAATCGAGAGCCCGGGCGTAATCCGCGATGCGGTCCGGCGGCATGATGAAGGGACGCGCGGCCTGGATCGGCAGGTCCGAGAACGGGAGCGAGGCGTTCCAGGCCCGGGCGGCGTCCATGGAGATCGGACGAACGTCATCGGGCGCGACGGTCAGATCCAGAAGCGGACCGGGCAAGCCGGACGGGACGACGTCGGCGGAGACCTGGCGTGGGGTGGCCGCAGCCATCTCGGCGAGCCGGGTCTGGACAAGGGCTGTCCCGGCACCGAGGACGATCATCAGGCAAGCCGCCAACGCCACGACCAAGGGTGACCAGAGTGAAAAGGCCACTTGCCCCGAGACTTTGGTCACGCGGTGCCACAGGGCACCTCCGGGAGCGGGATTCGTAGCGGCGACGTCCGAGCTCATCCTGCGCTCCTCAGTCCATAGGCATACTGAAGACCCAGAAGGAAGCTCCAGAACGCGGCGATGGACGGCACCTGCAGGGCGAAGTCAGTGAGGCCATGGAGGAGAATGACCAGGTTGGCGCAGATCAGTCCTATCAGCAGGCCATTGCTCGATCCGGTTCCGACGCGGCCAACCGAGCGCGCGATGATCCACCCGATCAGAAGGAACATCGGGGTCGCGCCGAGCACGCCCGCTTCCTCCAGCCACTGCAGGTAGACGTTATGGGTTGCGCGGATGGTCCAGACGTCCGGCGCGGTTTCGGCCGTCATCAGATGAAGGTTCACGGTGTCGAAGCTGCCCAGTCCCCAACCGAACAGCGGCGAGGCGATAAAGGCGTCCCAGTGGGTGGCGAAAAGCGCGGCTCGGTCATTGAGTCCGACACCGGTCTGACCCAGGCGGGACCAAAGCAGATCATTGCCACCGACGAGCAAGAGAAGAGACGTGGCGATCAGCACGCCGCCTGCCGCCAGAATGGATCCGCGGCCCGCGGTCTGGCGAGCGAAAGTCCAGACAAGCAGAACGCCCGCCGCGCAGACCGTGGCGGCCATGCCCATGCGCGAGGCTGTCAGGATCAGGCAGACCACACTCAAGGTGGCGCAGGTGATCGGGACGGCCGTCCGGGTCAGCCGGGAAGACAGCCCGCGCCCGTCGGTCCGTCGCCAGTCCCGCAGGAACACCGACAGGGCGAGCACGGTCAGGACTCCGAAGACCGTCGCTCCGCTGTTGGCACTGAGGAAGCCGCCGGTCAGTCGGCCGCCTTGCGCGATCTGCGTGCCAGATAAAAAACTCATCAGGGCGATCAAGGCATAGACGCCGCCAACCCAAACGATCACTTCGATGGTTGCCTGGCCCCGATCGCGGCGTGCGCCCTGGAGAGCGCCGACCGCAAAGGCGCTGGCCAGACCCAGAAGCTTGGTTATCTCGCCAAGCGTGGCGGAGCGGTCGACCGTGAGCGCCCCTGGCGTGATATCGGCCCAGCTCCATGCCGGATGAGAGCCGCCCGGTCCCCATGAGGTCAGGGTCCAGAGCGCTACGGAAACGACGACGACAAACAGCATCGCTGGAACACGGACATCGATCATGTCCACGTCCCGGCGGAGCGGGGTCGCGATCGCGACGATCAAGGCCAGGCCCAGTGCGGCTGTCAGCCACTGCGCCGCCGCAGACTGATTGGCACCGAATGCCAGATGAGCGGCTGTAAACAGGACAGGCAAGGCAGCCAGCGCGGCGACGACCAGCAAACCCGGACGGCGTTCACGCCGATGCCCACCGAAGCTGGTGGAAGCGGTCCGTCTCTGTGACCCCGCCGGCGGATTGATGAGCCGTTCGCTCATCGATCTAGGCCGCGTAGTACTTCTTGTAGGAGGCGTAATAGTAGCCAGCGTCGCCATAGCCGTAGCGCGCCTGGGCCTTCATATCGACCTGCGTCAGCCCGACGCCCGCGACATGGGCGCCGGCCTGTTCGAGCACCTTGAGCGCCGCCGCGATCGCCTTTTCGGGTGTCGCGCGCCAACGAGCCAGGAAGACGACCGCGTCAGACTTGGCGGCGATCAGACGTGTATCGGAGACAGCGAGAACGGGCGCTGTATCGAGGATCACCAGGTCGAAGTTCTGGCGCAGCGTGGCGAGCAAGCGGTCCATCTCAGGCGACCCGAAGACGTCTCGCGGCGTGAAGCTGTTCTTGGCCAGCGGCAGAACCCAGGCCCCGGAAGGTTCATCCAGCATCAGGGCTCCGTCGAGGGAAACGGACCCATTCAGGACCTCGACCAGCCCGTGCTCAGGCTCGACGGCCAGCAACCGATTGACGTTTCGCCTGCGAAGGTCGCAGTCGATCAGTGCGACCTTGAGCCCGGACTGTGCAGAGACCCGGGCGAGGCAAAGCGCCGTATTGGTCTTGCCTTCCGCCGGCAGGGCCGACGTCAGGGTGATCACCCGGACCTGATGGCCGATGCGCGAGAACAGAATCGAAGCCCTGAGCGCGCGCACAGCCTCGGCAAAACTCGATAGCGGCCGTTTGACGACATGGTCGGCGGGGGTGTCGTCCCGATCATCCGGGTCGACCACTGACGCAAGGAGCGGAACCGAGCCGAGATGCGGCAGGCCGAACTTGTGTTCGACGTCCTCGGCGGTGATCACGCCGGTGTCGAGCATGATGGCCAGGACGACAGCCGCGACACCCAGCGCCAGGGCGACCCCAAGGCCAATGGCCAGGTTCAGAGGCACATTCGGCGAACTCGGCCGATTGGGAATGGCGGCGGGCGACACGATGCGGGCGTCGGACTCCTGCAGACCTTCCGTGCTGGTGGTTTCCTGAAAGCGGTTCAGGAAACTCTCGTACAGGGTGCGGACTGACTCGGCGTTGCGCTCAAGCTCGTTGAGTCGAACGCCGGCAGCATTGTTGGCCGCCAGCGCGCCGCGCGCGGACCCCAGGCTGCCCGCCATCGACCCAGTCCGTTCGCGGGCGACCTGAACCTGGGCTTCGAGGTTGGAGATGATCCGGCGGATCTCGGCCTGGATCTGGGCGTCGATATCGGCCAGCTCCCGTTCGGCGCGGACCATGTCCGGGTGGCGGGGTCCGTATCGCCCGGAGAGCTCGGCCACGCGTCCTGACACCTCGGCGCGGCGTGCGCGCAGTTGCTGAACGACCGAAGAGCCGAGTGCCTCGCCGACGTCTTCGCCGTTGGACCCCGCAGCGAGCTGGGCGCGCGCCGTGCGCAGACGCGCCTCCGCTTCCGCCTGTGTCGCGCGCACCGTCGCAAGCTGCTGATTATAGGCGGATATCTCCTGCTCGGTCAGCGTTGCACCGGAGGCACTGAGCAGATTGTTGGCCGCCCGATACTGCTCAACGGCCGCTTCGGCCTCCTGAACTTCGGCGCGCAGGTCTGCCAGACGCGTGTTCAGCCAGCCGTTCGCCTGGCGGGTCGCATCGAACTTCGCTTCGAGCTGTTCGAGCAGATAGCGCTCTGCATAGGTGTTGGCGATGCGCGCTGCCTTCGCCGGGTCCTTGGACGTGAAGCCCAGCACCATCACGAAGGTTAGCCCCGACCGCTTGACCGACAGGCGCTTGAGCACGG
>JADCBH010000170.1 GCA_020253595.1 Brevundimonas sp. | reverse complement strand
AACGTGACGCTTCAGATGGGCGGCTCGGACCAGTGGGGGAACATCGTCTCCGGCGTCGATCTGGTCCGCCGCATGGACCAGAAGGCCGCCTTCGGCCTGACCACGCCGCTTCTGACCACGGCGTCCGGCGGCAAGATGGGCAAGACGGCGCAGGGTGCCGTTTGGCTGAATGCCGACCAACTCTCGCCCTTCGACTACTGGCAGTTCTGGCGAAACGCCGAGGACGCCGACGTCGGCCGCTTCATGCGCCTGTTCACCGACCTGCCGGTGGACGAGATCGCCCGCTACGAAGCCCTGCAAGGTGCGGAGATCAACGAGGCCAAGAAGGCGCTGGCCGACGCCGCCACGACGATGCTGCACGGGGCCGACGCGGCGGAACAAGCAAGGCTTGGAGCCGAAGCGGTGTTCGAGAACAACATCACTATTGCGCTCGTGACCAAACACCTGCCGTGGCAAGGTACTGACGAAGAGATTGCCCGCAACGGAAGTCCGTTCACCCATCGATCCGCGAGCGTACTTGTCCGAGAAGCTGGCCTCGCGCCCTCGATCAAGCAGGCCGTGAACCTGATCAAGGGCGGAGGGGTTCGGATCAACGGTGAGGTCGTAACAGATCCGGAGCGTCCATACGCCCGGCATGAAGCGGAGCAGCCCTCGGGTGCTTTTGAGGTTCAAGCGGGCAAACGAGGACAGATAATTCTCGTCCGCCCCATCTGATCCGCTCATCCCGGCGAAAGCCGGGACCCAGCGCTTTGGGCGATCCGTGGTGGCGATAGGTCGCGTTGCCGGTCCCAGACCGCCTCGCGAAAGGACTGGGTCCCGGCTTTCGCCGGGATGAGCGGAAGGAAGGACTTGCAATGACCGACATCACCGAAGGCTCCAAGGCCCCCGCGTTCGACATGCCCGCCGACGGCGGCGGCCGCGCCATCCTGTCAGGGCCGACCGTCCTCTACTTCTATCCTAAGGCCGACACACCCGGCTGCACCAACGAGGCCAAGGACTTCACCGCCCACGCCGAGGCCTTCGCCAAGGCGGGCGTCACCGTCATCGGCGTGTCCAAGGATCCGGTGAAGAAGCTCGACAAGTTCAAGGCCAAGTACGACCTCAAGGTCACCCTGGCCTCGGACGAGGAAACCGGCGTCACCGAGGCCTATGGCGTCTGGGTCGAGAAGAGTATGTACGGCAAGATCTACATGGGCATCGAACGCGCCACCTTCCTGATCGACGGCTCGGGCGTTGTTCGCCGCGTCTGGCGCAAGGTCTCGGTCAAGGGGCATGCCGAAGAAGTTCTGGCTGCCGTTCAGAGCCTTTGAAGCAGGCTGATCCGACATCGGAGGGTTTCGACAGTGCAGTTGGGGAAACCCATAGATGTAACAAATCGCCCGACAGGCGAACTTTAACCGTCTCCAGATTCGTTTCGGCGATTCAGAGCAGGCAACGTGGTTAAGATTGCGTGAACGGTATTGCCGCCGGGCAACAGTTCACGGATAACGCTTCCCGTGCATGGGGGCGTGTTAACATGGTTGAAGAACAGGGAGCAGTCGGGCGCTCTTTGATCGACCGCTGGTTTCCGGAACGGCATGTTTATCTGCGCCAGAACGGCGAGACGCGCGGCTATGTTCTGACATCGGGTCGGCAGATGATGATGGCGGGCGTCGCCGTCGTCGGCGCGGCCTGGACCCTCATCGCCTCGGGCGGCTTCCTGTTCGACATGGTGATGGCCAATCGCGCCGATGACGAGGGCGCTCGCGCTCGCGCCGCATCGGAACGCTTGAACGCTGACCTCCAGGCCCGCCTCGAGACCGCCGTCGTCCGCATGTCCGCCACCACGGGCGGGCTGGACGAAATGGCCCAGATGGTCGAGCGCCGCCACGCCGCCCTCACCAACGTCATGGGCATGTTTCGGGGCGTTGATGGGGCCGAGACCGTTCTGGCCCCCACACAGGCTCCACCTTCCGGCGTCGCGTCGCCTGTCCAGCGCATCGTCGCCGTCCGCATGGATCAGGAGCGACTGATCGAACGCGCCGGCGACTTCGCCCAGTCCCGCGCCGAGCGCCTTCGCCTCGCATTCCGGCTCGCGGGCCTGAACCCGGCGGCCTATGCCCCGACCGGTTCAGCCCTCGGTGGCCCCCTGGTGGAGGCGAACGATCCCAAGGCACTCGCAACCATCCTCGACGTGGACGAACCGTTCGCTGTTCGCATCCGTCACGCCGCCGACAATCTGACGGAAATGCGCCGTCTGACGGACGCGGCGGCCGGCTTGCCCTTCGACCGCCCCACAACAGCCCGCACCACCTCCAGCTTTGGCGTGCGCTTCGACCCCTTCAACGGCCGCCCGGCCGTGCATCAGGGCCAGGATTTTGCCGCTCCCCTGAACTCGCCGATCTACGCCACGGCTCCTGGAATCGTGTCTTTCGCCGGCGTTCGTTCAGGCTATGGCAACACCGTTGAGATAGACCACGGTCGAGGCTTCAAGACCCGCTACGCCCATCTGAACTCCATCGCGGTGCGCGCCGGCCAGCGCGTCGGCCTCACGCAGCGCATTGGAGCCATGGGTTCAACCGGTCGTTCGACCGGCGTTCACCTGCACTATGAAGTGTGGATGGACGGACGTCCGCAGAATCCCGCCCGCTTCATGAGAGCCGGAGACACCCTTGTTCAATAAAGCCAAACCCGCCACGCCCGACCGTCCGTCGAACGCTCCGCCGATCCCGCCCCTGCCGGATCTGCCGTCACCGAATGCCGCCCGGGCCGCGACACCGGCCACCCCGGCGCCCTCGCCGATCGCGTCGTCGCGCGGCCTGTCGACCCTGTCGTCCGACCTTCAGTTCGAGGGCAACGTCTCAGGTGCCGGCGACCTTCAGGTCGATGGTTCCGTCAAGGGCGACGTCCGCGTCGGCCGTCTGATCGTCGGCGAGACCGGGGCGATCGAAGGCAGCGTGACGGCCGACTATCTCGAGGTTCGCGGCCGCGTCGTCGGTGGCGTCTCAGGCAAGCAGGTCAAGCTGGTATCGACGGCCTACGTCGACGGCGACATCACCGCAGAACAACTGTCGATCGACATCGGAGCCTACTTCCAGGGCCGCGTCCTGCAAAGCCGCCGCGATGCGCCGGCACCCGCCGCTGCGGCCCCTCGCCCGGCTCCGGTCGAAACCCCGGCCCCTGCCCTTGCTCCGACCCCGGCTCCCGAGGCACCCCAGACCGTCGAGATGAAGACGGTCTGAAGGCCACGTCCCTCCCCCACCTTGGGGGAGGGATGATCCGCGATCAGTCGACTGTGCTGCCGCGCGTCTCGCCGACGCGCGCCGCCAGGGCCGCGCCCATGAAGCGGTCGAGATCACCGTCAAGCACGCCCTGGGTGTCCGAGGTTTCCACCTCGGTCCGCAGATCCTTGACCATCTGATACGGCTGCAGAACGTAGGATCGGATCTGGTGGCCCCAGCCGATGTCGGTCTTGGCGTCCGCCAGGGCCTGCGCCGCCGCCTCGCGCTTCTGCAACTCCAGTTCGTACAGCCGCGCCCGCAGCATCTTCCAGGCCTGCTCGCGGTTCTGGTGCTGTGAACGTCCCGCCTGACAGGCCACGACCGTGTTGGTCGGAATGTGCGTCAGACGCACTGCCGAGTCGGTCTTGTTGATGTGCTGCCCGCCTGCGCCCGACGCACGATAGGTGTCGGTCCTCACGTCCGATGGATTGATATCGATCTCGATGGTGTCGTCCACGACCGGCGAAACACCGATGGAGGCGAACGACGTGTGCCGCTTGGCCGCCGCATCGTAGGGGCTGATCCGCACCAGCCGGTGCACACCGGATTCCGACTTCAGCCAGCCATAGGCATTGGGGCCCTTGATCTGGATAGTGGCGGACTTGATGCCGGCCTGCTCGCCGGATTCCTCGGCCTCGATCTCGACCTCATAGCCATGCGCCTTGGCCCAGCGTGAATACATCCGCAGCAGCATTCCGGCCCAGTCGTTCGACTCGGTCCCGCCTGCCCCGGAGTTCACTTCCAGATAGGCGTCGTTTCCGTCGGCCTCGCCGGACAGCAGCGCTTCCAGTTCAGCGCGCGCGGCCCGTTCCTTGATGGCGCGCAGCTGTCCACGCGCTTCCTCGAGCGTGGCCTCGTCGCCTTCCTCATCGGCCATTTCCGAGAGCATCACGCCCTCTTCCAGACCGGTCTCCATCTCCTTGACGGCGTT
>JADCBH010000017.1 GCA_020253595.1 Brevundimonas sp. | reverse complement strand
TCACGCTTTTCGCACTGGGCCAGGTCAACGGCGTTGCTGATGGAGAGCGCCCCCATTTCGACGAAATCGGAGAATACCTGCCATTGGCTGTGGCGGTAGGAAAGTTCGGTGATGAGTTTCACCAGCGCCTTCTGGTGGTCGCGGGCACTGACAGGTGGCGGCCGGGCCTGGTCGTTGAAATTGCGGGTCATATCCATCGTCCTTTCGTTAACGAGGTTGGTCGCGGCGGTCAAGTCTTTACCCGCCCTTTGAATCTCGGGTGTGCGGCCTACTCGCCGCTGCACCCATGGCCATCGCCGAGAGCGGGGGTAGCAACGGCAGGCTACTGGTATGGCCGGGACAAGCCCAAGAACTGATTAATCCGTCAAGGCCATATAATCCCAGCCCGGCGCTGCGCCATTGCAGACATAGCAGCCCGTTGATCACCCGGCGCGGCCTGCCATGATGCAGCGTTAGAACTGACTGGCGCACGAAAGAGACAGGATCGAATAGCGCACGCGTGAGAGGCACCAGGATCACGCAAAAGTTCTCAATTGCTCACAGATTGATAAATACGGGCACCGCTCTCTTGGGGGCTAGCGGCCGGAAGAATCCCTGTCCATGTCGTCTTGCATCATCCAATCCTGCTGCAAGTCGCTCCCGCATCCCGTGCAAAAAGGAATGCCCTCGCCTTCGATCACTCGATTACAGGATGGACAGGTCTGAAGCAAGAGCGAACCGCACACCTGGCAGTAGTGAACCGGCTCGCCCCTTGCGTTAAACGCAGCCAAGGAGAGGCCGCCAGCCCATACCCCGCCAGCAGCAGTTCTGGCTTCGGGGCAATGCTTGTTGTAGCACCAGACGCGAGAGCCTTTTCGGTCATTTTCGGCTACTGTCGTCTCCGCAGTCGTTCCCTTGATCAATTGGTCTAAAGACACCCCGAGCCCCTCTGCGATCCGGGAGAGCTTATCGCGGCCTGGCCGCTGAATTCGGCCACTCTCCAGATTCGCCAGGTAGCTAGTCGATACAGTTCCCATGCGAGCCGTCAACTCCTTCTGGGTGATCTTCCGGTTGACCCGCAATTCCTTTACATGTGCTCCAATATCTAGCATCTGATTGCCTCCGACTCCATCGTCCTGCGCCCTCGAAATAATCGCAACTTCATTATTATCAGCACTATCATTACTATTCTCATCACTGATATCGATGGTGATATCAACGGGAGATACCAGCTTTGCGCGATGGAGGCCAGAGAACCGGTGCAAACGGTCTCTAGGGAGCATGCCTTGAGTAAAAGACTTTTCAAGCTTTGGATCAACAGTATCCGCGTCGAACGATCACGGGGAGCCACTCTTTCGTGCAAGCCGAGGTAGCGGGAACCGCCCACTTGCGAGTGTTTTCGCACTTTCCAGGATCAATCCAACTGCTCACACTCCTGGCCTGCGCCATTTACCGGGGTGTGGCGCAGGTTTGGTGCAAATGGCCAGGCCGCTACCCTAGGACTGATGTCTACTGTGCCACATTGCCGGGAGCTCCTTCATTCGTTGGGGCCGCTGAAGTTGCTCAATCTCACTAAAACCGACGAGGGCTGGATTGTGGAGGCCGAAGGGCATAACACAGCCGTTTGCCCAGACTGTCAAACCCGATCTCGTTCGCGGCACAGTCGCTATGGGCGCTCCTTGCGAGATTTGCCGCTTCAGGGCGCGTCCGTAATCCTGAATCTACATCTCAGCCGCTGGCGCTGCCGCGCCGCAAGCTGTAACCGCAAAATCTTCGGGGAGCGGCTGCCCGAACTTTGCCTTCCAAATGCTCAGCGGACCGTTCGCTCTGGTCACATCGTAGAACTACTTGGCCATGCTCTTGGTGGTCGTCCGGCTCAGCGACTGGCCAAACGGTTGGGTATGGCGGCAAGTCGTGACACGCTCCTACGGCACGTCAAAAAGATGGCCCGGCGGGCTATCCCGGCCCCGCCCGTGCGCATTCTGGGCGTTGATGATTGGGCCTGGCGCAAGGGGCATAGCTATGGAACGATACTTGTGGACTTGGAACGCCGCTGCGTGATTGACGTTCTGCCAGACCGGTCGGCAGATTCTTTCGCTGATTGGCTGACGGAGCACCCCGACATCGTCGTGGTTAGCCGGGACCGGCTCGGTCTCTACGCCGAGGGAACAAGGCGCGGGGCACCGCAAGCTGTACAGGTGGCTGATCGTTTTCACCTAATACAAAACTTGGTAGAGGCGGTAGAAGCGCAGCTCACGCCGATGCTGGACGCCCTACTCATTCCGGTCGTGGCGAGTCCGGCTGGTGAAGTCCCTGTCGTTCCTGCGACAGACGGCACGATCGCAACGATCACAGAACGGCAATCCGCTCAACAGGCCCAGCGGGCCGTCGTGCAAGCATGGTTCGAACAAGTGATGACGTTGCACCGCCAGGGCAGGAATAACCAGCAAATTATGCGCGCAACCGGTATTGGGCGGTGCCGGGTGGAAACATGGACGCGACTGGGCTATCTTCCCGAGCGCCGCCGTATGGAACCGCGGCCAGGCATGCCGGCGGCGTTCCGGGACTATCTCGCCCAGCGATGGAACCAGGGTTGCCGGCGCGTTAAGGACCTGCTGAAAGAGGTCCAGGAGCAAGGGTATATCGGCTCCTACTCAGCGCTGGATGAGTTGCTTTCCCCCTGGCGTTCCATTCCACCTGTTTCTTCTTTGACTCATAATGTCCCTATTGCGCCGGTTGTCACTCCCTCCCGTCGGCTTGCCCCTCAGGTGGCAGCCGCACTACTGTCCAAACACCCAGGTGAGTTTACTGGCCAACAGGCCCAAACGGTGGCAACGCTGAAGGGAAATAATCCGCAGATCGGCACGCTTCGCCGGTTTTTGCTGCGGTTCCGAGGCCTTCTCCGTGGTTCCTCGAAGGCAAAGTTGCAGCAATGGATGAAGGATGTCGAGAACTCCGGCTTCGAACGATTGGAACGTTTCGTCCAGTTTCTGCGACGGGATGAAGCAGCCGTGGAGAATGCGGTGACGATGCCGTGGAGCAACGGCCAAGTGGAAGGCCAAGTCAACAAGCTGAAAGCACTCAAACGGCAGATGTACGGGCGCGGGAGTACCGAATTACTGCGCGCTCGCCTTCTACCTGTGCCCGCATCTTAACTGTGCATCAAACCTGCGCCAGATCCTCGTGATACGCACAGTCGCGAAGTTATGTTGAACACTGACATGTATGGCTGCGAAGCGAGTCACTGCGGGCTTGAGGCGAGGCCGGACTAAGAGATATGGGGGCTAGTGAGAGACACACCCTCTTGGGACGTGCGCTCCACGGTTTAATATGACAGTGGAAGTGAAGCCTTGATTGCGCAGTGTCCGCCTACTTGCGTCGCACCATATCGGATGTATATGGGTGCAGTCGATGACTATAGAATGTGATTGGTCGAGTTCTCCTCTTGCCCGCATATCGAGTTCGTCATGAGGAATGTTCACGGAACCGGGCCGTCGACTATTAAATGACTCCTCGCGAGCGCCAATATCGATTAGTTGAAAGTCGTGACGTGGGAGACGGTGCCAGAGCTCCTCTGCAATTTCACCGTTAATGGGCGATGGTACTGCTGTTCGGCCAAGTCTGTTGAGAAGATCGAGTCTCTCCGGATTGGTCATTAGACCGAGCCGAGCTTCTTGCACTGTGCCGACTGTGCTAACGAGAACCATAGCTGGCAGGTAAGGAATCCCGAAGGACCTAGCGGTGCTGTAGCGAGTATGAGGTGCCGCGAAGTCGGCATCCGATTGGCCCGGTGGCCTTACTGAGATCACAGGTATCCCCAATTCTTTACCTCTTTGAACTGCCTCTTCGTGAAATGGCTTCTGGATATCGCAATCTGGACAGTTCTCTGATGTGAACATGAGAAGTGTTTTACGATGTTGGGTGAATTTCCAGTTAGTCAGGTTAACACGGCGTTCGACATCGATGATGATGGGAATTTCTTCGGTGGTGGGCCTATGTACTTCAGTTGCCGGAAGAACAACCCTCTGCCAAACGATGAAAAGTATGGTGATAACTAACACGCCCGTACTAATAATGACTGGGGTTTGCAACGGCGAGCGAACATTGTTCGTTGCAGTGTCCGGAGGAAGGCTCTGCGAGGCTTCTGTTGAATGAAGCGGCGGTGCGTGTGACGGGAGGGGCTCTGAATTGTCCATTGTCCATGGTCTCTATAATGGTAGAAGGTTAACTTTCCAGCAACCCGTATGAGGCGGTTCCCGCTGCCCATCGGCTTAAACCGCCAGTGATGTAGTGCACGTATAAGGGCGTCTCGTGCTGCGTCGTCAGGCGCCTCCAGTATCGTAATGCTTTCGACCGTTCCACTGTCTGAGAGTAGGAGGTTTAGGACTGATACACCTTCGCGTGTGGGTGCAAGGCCGTCATATGTTGGAGCCGGGCTTTCAAGAACCAAGGAGCGTAGGCCAGGTTCTTGAAGTGTAGTCGGCGGAGACTGTGCGACTACTGGCGAAAGAAGTAGAAGAGCGTATAGGAGGAAGCTACAACTGGACATAGACTTGACTAACGCTCTTGCGGAAGGGAGCCGAGCCGACTCCCACAGTTCGTCGAAATGGGCCCGGCATTGCGCGCAATCAGTTACATTCATGAATACTGCCGTGCAAGTAGCACCCTCCTCCTGGACCGAAGCCTTGGCAGATCGGGTAGCCAGTGGGGTCTGGCTCGCAAACCCCGTTGACAGCGGCTGGTCCAACACAGTTCTTACATTGCGCCGCGGTTAGCTGCTGCGGTAAGGCTAGGTGGAGACCAATGCCAAGGCAAGAAATGGCCACGGCTAATTGTTGCGGAGATAGTTTTACCATTGTAATCATCCTTCCACCGACAAACTCTTGGTTCATCGGATGGTATACCAGGAGAATAATCCAGTAGTGATGGACAATTCAAGAGAAACATATTGTCAAATTGTCCATCATTCAGGGGCGGGAAGATAACAATGGAGATCCAGCGGGACCGACAAAACGGGGGTCATTGCAAGCTCCGCGTCAGGTCCTTCGTCGTGTACCCCGTCCACCCCCACTGATTCTTCAACTCATCGAACATGTTCTCGGCGTCCGCCCGGTCCCGATAGGCCTGCGCCAACACCCGCACATCGCTCTGCTCCCAACTCGTCACCAACACCGCATGCTCATACCAATCGCCATTGGGCTGCTCAACGACCGTCCCGGGCAAACAAGCCTGCCCATTCCTTTTGCCCGAAACCTTGACGGGCGGTTCCGCCAACTTCTTCCGCAACACGATCACCCGCCGCTGGCGCGTCCGACCCTGCAACTCCCTCTCCACGCCGTATCATTCCTGCCCGGCTTGGTGGGGTTGTAGCCAATGCGGGCCTCTTCCTGAAGGCCATAGAGGGTCTTGATCGTAGCGTCGAGATCGAGCACCCATTCCTGTTCGAGCAAGGGGACGAAGGTGCGGTCCATCTGCTGATCGATCCAGGCGGTGATGGTGTCGTCATCAGCGTCTTCAAAGGCTCGGCGAACGCTGTCTTCACTGCGGAAGGTCTTGACACCGAAGAAGCCAGCCATGACGGTGTCGCCGCTGAGGACGGTGATATGGGAGTAGCGGCGTTGGCCGGTGAGGATGGCATAGACCATCGTGGCGAGGATCTCGGTTTTGTCGGGGACGTTGGGACTGGAGTAAGTGAGAGGGCAGGCGTCGACATGTTGCCGTACCCGACCCAGGAAAATTGGGTGTTGGTCTTAGAT
>JADCBH010000169.1 GCA_020253595.1 Brevundimonas sp. | reverse complement strand
TGAATCTGCTCGATACCCGCCAGTTCCGCACGGACCAGCCCTGCAACGACCGCTTCAACAGTTCCTGCGACGGCATCAATGACCGCAACGCCCAGGTTCTGGGCGAGGCGCAGGAAGCCTGGCTGCTGAACAACCTCAACCGTTCAGAAGCCACCTGGAAGGTGCTGGCCCAGCAGATCATGGTCATGGATCTGGATCGGAATCCGGGCGAGGACTACGGCGTCAACACCGACAGCTGGGCCGGCTACCGCGTGCCGCGCGAGCGCCTGCTGCGCCACATCCGCGACCGTCGCATCGCCAACACCGTCGTCCTGACCGGTGACGAGCATCAGAACTACGCGGGTGAGCTTTACCTCGACGGCCGCAACCCCGAGGGCGATCCCATCGCCACGGAGTTCGTCTCGACCTCCATCAGCTCCGGCGGCGATGGCCAGGACCAGCGCGCGGACCAGCAAGCCTTCCTCGCCGCCAACCCCCAGCTGAAGTTCAGGAACAGCCAGCGCGGCTACGTTCTGTGTGACGTGACGCCCGAGCGTTGGCAGACCGAGTTCAAGGTGCTGGACCAGATCCAGAACCGCAACGGGGTGCTGACGACGCGCCAGACGATGGTAGTCGAGGCGGGGAACGCGCGGCTGGTCAGCGCTTGACTGCCTTCAGGACCCACGCCGGATGAAGTCGACGAGGTCCTCGCGTCGGCTACCGAACAGGCGGTCCACGAGCGCCTGGACCTCACCATCGATATAGGTTTCGCGATCGACCATGGCTCGGTAGGTCAGGCGGCCAGCGTCGCGTTCCGAGCAGATGGCCTTCTTGCGCATCAACCGACCAAGCAAGGTCTTGATTGTGGCATCACCCCAGGGCTGGGCCGCGCTGACGGCCTCGATGAGCCCTCGCGGCGTCAGCGACCCGTGTCGCCACAGTGCGGCGAGTATCTCGCTTTCGGCCTCAGTGATGTGGAGGCGGGGGCCGACCATAGTCGAACTTACGGCCTGAGCACGGCGCGGTCGATGCGTGATTCCACCACCCAGTTGCAGATTACCGCAACCACGCCGGTCAGCAATCCGAGCGCCAGTACCAATGACGCTTCAGCGAGCCCCGGTGCATACACGGCCAAAGGCAGGGCATGTCCAAAGCTGGCAATGCCGATAAATCCCCAGAGGCCGTTCAGCACCGCGCCAAGCAAACCAAGTAAGGGACCTCCAAGGCGGAGTGCCGACAGAAATGCGGATCCACCATCAATCTGCCGAGTGGAAACCTTGCGAACCGCGATGACGATGGCTCCGATCATCCCTGCGATTAGGATCAGGATCATCAACTTGATCGGTACAGCCGCAGTCACAAAAATCGAGGTCATTGTCATGTGGCTTGGCTGGGCAAGCGCTGGTCCTGCCAGGAGGCCAGCCAAAATGGCGAGAGGCAGACGAACACAACGGGTCATGCGATCCTCATTTGATTACATTTGTAATCTTAGATTACATGCGTAGTCTGGTCTGTCAATCAGCTGCTTTCAGGCCGCTACAGGAATGCTCTGGCTGAGCCGCCCACCCATACGGATCGGCTCGATCCGGGTGGCGAGGCCCGTCCGGTCGTCGGTCTCGACATAGACGCCGCAGATCGTCGCCGGTCCCGAGGCCGGAGAATAGCGCCCCTGGGAGATGCGGGTCGTGAAACGCCGCAGCGGCTCCTCCTTCTCGTTGCCGATGACGCTGTCGTAGTCGCAGCAACCGCCAGCGTCGGTCTGATAGGCCGTGCCGCCCGGCAGGATCTGCGCGTCCGCGGTCGGCACATGGGTGTGGGTGCCGATGACGAGGCTGGCGCGCCCGTCGCAGAAGTGGCCCATGGCCATCTTCTCGCTGGTGGCTTCCGCGTGCATGTCCACGATCACGGCGTCGGCGACGACACCCAGGGGGGCGGCGTTCAGCTCGCGGTCCACGGCGCTGAACGGGTCATCGTTGGGGTCCATGTGGATGCGGCCCAGCACATTCATGACCAGAACCGTCTTGCCGCTCTGGGTCTCGAACAGATTGGCCCCCGCTCCCGGCGCATCCATCAGTCGGGGGTAGTTGGCCGGCCGGATCAGACGCGGCTCGCGCACGATGTAGGTCAGGGCCTCACGCTGGTCCCAGGAGTGATTGCCCAGCGTCAGGCAATCGGCCCCGGCCATGAACAGCTCCTTGGCCGTGTGTTCGGTGATGCCGAATCCGCCAGCCGCGTTCTCGGCGTTGACCACCACGAAATCCAGCTTGAGGTCGCGCTTCAGCCCCGGCAGGTGGTCGGTCAGGCCGTCGCGGCCAGACTTGCCGATCACGTCTCCGAAGAACGCCAGTCTCATGCGGGGCCCGCCTTTCGGGCGGGGGTATAGCCGACCTCGGTCAGAACGCCATGCAGACGGACATCGTGCGACTCCATGGGCAGCCGCTCGACCTTCTGACCGGCATAGGCCAGACCAATACGGACCGCATGGGCAAGGACGGCGAAGGTGCGGTCGTAGTGTCCTCCGCCCTGCCCCAGCCGCCCACCGAAGTCGTCGAAGGCCAGAAGCGGTGTCAGGACCAGGTCCGGCTGGACGCTTGCTGCCATGGGAAGCGGCGCAGGGCATCCGGCGGCGTCAACCTCCAGCGGATCGCCCGGGGACCAGCGACGGAAGATCATGGGGGCGGAACGATCCACCACGACGGGAAGGCAGAGAATTCGTCCCCTCCCGGCCAGGGCGATCGCGAGCGGCTCTGGATCGAGCTCGGAACCTATCGCCTGATAGGCCGCCACGACCTCGGCATCGGGCAATTGATCGACATGGCCTGCGACCGAGTCGGGCGCATTCCCGGTTGTCCTCTGTAGATCGCGCCTGATGCGTCGCATCTCGGCGCGCAAGGCGACTTTGTCGGCTGGGATCATCGGCCAATCGCGCTCAAGCAGCGAGGCTCCGCGAGCCGAGCGGTAGCGCTCCGGGGCAAGGGTGGCGGCGCCATAAGAGCCGTGAAGGACGGTTTAAATCCTCTCGAGCCTGGGTAGCCAGGTGGGCTCCGTGTACCCGGCCCCACGGGGCCAGACAGGGACAGATCCCTTCGAGTGAATTAAGGCCGCGAGGATATGTTGCCTTCGACGTGAGCCACAGCTGACCCGCCGGGGCGGAACATAGGCCCTCGCCGCCCCCGTTTCCAGTGCGGCGTCAGAGCTTCTGGGCGATCTTCTCGATCCGGGCGGCGACCGCATTCAGGGCCTCGGCCACTCCGGCGTCGGACGGGGGCGTGACCTGGGTCACCGGCGCGCCACTGCCACCCAGTTTCACTTCGTGCAGTTCGTCGGCCAGCAGAAGGGCCCCCATCAGGAACAGCCGAAGATCCCCGACATGGCCGACCTCGGCCGCCACCTGGCGCACATTGGCGTCGAACTGCTTGGCCAGGATGCGGACCCGCTCCTCCTGACCGTCCGCGCACCCCACGGCATACGGGCGTCCGTTGATCTCGACCGTGACCGTGGCCATCAGGCGACCTCGCCGGCTTCGGCCTCGGCCAGCACTTCGCGCACGGCCTCCGCGGCGCGGGCCAGGGCCTCGGACGCCTCGCGCCCGGCCGCTTCCAGTTCGGCGATGCGGCGCTCGTCCTCGATCCGGGCCGCTGGCGGCGGCGGCAGGGCGAACAGATCATCGTCCGGCACAGCGGGAGCCAGCTTCAGCTCGTGAATCTTGCGTTCGAGCGTATTGAGCGCCCGATCCAGACGATCTCGGGCGGCGGTGGTGGCGTCGGCCATCGGTCGCTTCCTCCAGATTTCGTATAGAACCCGCCACGGCCCCGGGGTAAAGCGGCGCCGCCTCCCTTTTTCCGCCTCCCGACGAAAGTTCAGCCCGTGGCCGAGCCCAAGACTGCCCCCGAAAAGGCCTCTCTCAAGCAGATGGCGGACGCCATCCGGGTCCTGGCGATGGATGGGGTGGAAAAGGCCAACAGCGGTCACCCCGGCATGCCGATGGGCATGGCCGACGTGGCGACCGTCCTGTTCTCCAAGTTCCTGAAGTTCGATGCGTCACGCCCGGACTGGGCCGATCGTGACCGCTTCATTCTGTCAGCCGGTCATGGCTCGATGCTCATCTACGCCCTGCTGCACCTGACCGGCTACAAGGCCGCGACGAAGGAACAGCTGTCCAACTTCCGCCAGTGGGGCTCAAGGACCGCCGGTCACCCCGAGTACGGCCACATGCCGGGGGTGGAGACCACGACGGGTCCCCTGGGCCAGGGCCTGGCCAACGCTGTCGGCTTCGCCATGGCCGAACGTCATCTGGCGGCGCGCTTCGGT
>JADCBH010000168.1 GCA_020253595.1 Brevundimonas sp. | reverse complement strand
GCTGAGCCTGACTCAGTCGACCGAGTACGGGACTGTCTATACCGAAGAGGAACTGCGCCACCTGATCGAGCCGGTAAAGGCGCGCGGCTATGGGGTGCATCTGGACGGGGCCCGCCTGGCCAACGCAGCGGCCGCCGGCTTCGACCTCAGGCAGATCGCGCAGCTAGGCGTGGACGTACTGGTGTTCGGCGGTGCCAAGGCGGGCGGCTTGTGCACCGAGGCGATCGTTATGTTCGACCGATCGTTGGCTCGTCGGATCGACAACCGCCTGAAGCAGTCCGGCCAGCAGGCTTCCAAGGCGCGCTATCTTGCAGCTCCCCTGCTCGGGATGCTGGAGAGCCGTGAGTGGGAAGGCGGCGCGGCGAACGCCAACCTCATGGCCCGGCGACTGGCCGAAGGCATCGCTACCCAAACCCCCTTCGCCCTGGCCCATCCTGTCGAGGCCAACGCCGTCTTCGTCCGGATGCCGGCCAAGGTGCACCAGGCGCTGAACGCCGCCGGTTGGGCCTGCTATCGCTTCGACGACGGATCGGTGCGCTTCGTTTGCTCCTGGGCGGCCAGTGAGACCGCCGTGGATGAACTGCTCGATGCGATCGTCGCTCTGAACTAACGCCTTTCGTACAGGCCCGGCGCGGCCCATATCCAGCCTATGGCTAGAGGCGAACGGGCGGGCAGGCGAGGGGGGTCGATGGAGGCGAAGGCTCAGGCTGCAGGAGCCATCGCTTTGCCTCCCGCCGATCCAAAGACTCTTCCTGCTCTGCTTGACCTGGTTCGGCTCGTCGGCCGGTCGCAGGCTCCGCAACTCAGGTTGCGTCTGACGCTCGCCGTCCTTCTCACCATTGTTGGCAAGGCGCTGGGTGTATTGGCCCCGTTGGTGCTTGGTGCGGCGGTCAACCATCTCGCCGCGGATCAGCCCGCAGGTGTCGCCGTGGGACTCGGCTTCGCCGGCTTTGCGGTCGGCTGGGCCGTGGTGCGATTTCTGTCGACCGCGGCACCCCAACTGTCGGACGTGGTTTTCGCGCCCGTCCGCCAGGCGGCGCAGCGGCGTGCTGCAGCCGAGACTTTCGCCCATGCGCTGAGCCTGTCGCTGGATTTCCACCAAACCAAGCGGTCCGGTGCCCTGTCGCGGACGGTGGACAGGGGGTCACGAGCCGTCGATTTCCTGCTGCGTATCCTCGCCTTCAACCTGGTGCCGACGGGGCTGGAGCTCGTGCTGGCTGCCGGCGTCCTCGGCGGGGCTTACGACTGGCGTTTCGCCGCTGTCGCCGTGGTGGTTGTGGTCGTCTACTCCGTCTTCACCTTCGCCATCTCGAACTGGCGCATCGAGCATCGGCGAACCATGAATACCGCCGATACCGAAGCAGCAGGTCAGGCGGTCGACGCATTGCTGAACTACGAGACGGTCAAGTCTTTCGGTGCCGAGAGCCGCGCGGCAGAAAGCTATGATCGGGCACTGGGCGTCTACGGAGAAGCCGCCCTCAAGGCCAACAGCTCGCTGGCGTTTTTGAATGGCGTCCAGGCCCTGATCATGAACGTGGGTCTCGGCGTCATGGCGGTGATGGCGGGTTACGAAGCAGCCGCCGGACGCATGGGGCCTGGGGATGTGACGGCAGCAGTGCTGATCCTCATCTCACTTTACGCGCCTCTGAACATCCTTGGCTTTGCCTACCGGGAAATCCGCCAGTCGTTCATCGACATGGAGGAAATGCTGAAGGTGACGCGTCAGCAGCCTCTGGTCGCTGACATGCCAAATGCGCCGCCACTGCCCCGGTCACCGGATCGAGGTGGTGCGTCATTGGCGTTCGAAGGTGTGTCCTATCGCCATGACGCCCGGTCGAGCGGATTGGAAGAGGTGGCTTTCGTCGTGCCGCCCGGCACCACGACGGCCCTGGTTGGCCCATCCGGTTCGGGCAAGTCGACGATCGTCAAGCTTGCGCTCCGGCTGCTCGATCCGCAGCAAGGACGTGTGCTCATCGAAGGTGTCGATGCCCGGGATGTGACCCAGGCGTCTCTCCGTCAGGCGGTGGCTCTGGTCCCGCAGGACGTCGCCCTGTTCAACGACTCGATCCGGGTCAACATTGCCTTCGCTCGCCCTGAGGCCGACGACGCAGCTGTCTGGGCTGCGGCGGAAGCTGCCGAACTCGCCGATTTCATTCGCGCACTGCCGGACGGCATGGCGACGAAGGTTGGCGAGCGTGGCCTGAAACTCTCGGGCGGCGAACGTCAAAGGGTTGGGATCGCTCGGGCCATGTTGGCCGAACCCTCCATCCTCATTCTCGACGAGGCCACCAGCGCGCTCGACAGCCGCACCGAGGCGGCCATCCAGAGGACGCTCAGAAAGGCGAGTGCCGGGCGAACCACGCTGGTCGTAGCCCACCGTCTTTCGACGATCGCTGATGCGGATCAGATCTTGGTTCTCAAGAGCGGCCGCATCGTCGAACGTGGCACCCACCATGAACTGGTTGCCCGTGTCGATGGCGAGTACGCGGCCTTATGGCGCAAGCAGACCCGAGGTGCCCGGACAGGTGCTGTAAGCGCCTAGGCGGCTCGGCCGATAGCGTAGAACCGTGCCGAACGCTGTGCGCGAAGCTCTGCTGGCGAAAGAGGCAGAAGCGCCTGGAGCTCCTCCCACACTGCGTCGCCGACCGACTTGATGGCCGCTTCGCTATCGGCATGCGCGCCGCCTATCGGTTCGGGAATGACCCGGTCGACGATCTTCATCTCCATCAGGTCGGGCCCGGTGATCTTCATGGCCATGGCGGCGTCCTTCGCCCTTGCCCCGTCCCGCCACAGGATGCCGGCGGCACCCTCGGGCGAAATGACGGAGTAGATCGAGTGCTCCAGCATCAGAACGCGGTTGGCGGCCGCCAGGGCAATGGCCCCGCCTGAGCCACCCTCGCCGGTGACCGTGGCAATCATCGGCGTCCCCAGGACCAGGCCGCGCTCGGTCGAGCGGGCGATGGCCTCGGCCTGGCCGCGTTCTTCGGCACCCAGACCCGGATAGGCACCAGCGGTATCCACGAAGGTCAGCACCGGAAGGCCGAAACGCTCGGCCAGATCCATCAGCCGGACGGCTTTTCGATATCCCTCAGGCCGGGCCATGCCGAAGTTGTGGGTCAGACGCGTGGCTGTGTCGTGGCCCTTCTCGTGGCCCATAACGACCACGGCTTGCCCCCGGAAACGGGCAAGGCCGCCGAGAATGGCTTGATCGTCACCGAACTGGCGATCGCCCCGCAGCTCGGTGAAATCCGTGAACAGTCCCGCGAGGTAGTCGACGAAATGAGGACGCTGAGGATGGCGGGCGACCTGGGTCTTCTTCCAGGGATCGAGTTCGGCGTAGGTTTTCTTGCGACGCTGTTCTGCCTTTTTGCGCAGGCCGTCGAT
>JADCBH010000167.1 GCA_020253595.1 Brevundimonas sp. | reverse complement strand
TCTTCCTGCTGGCCGACGAAGGCTATCCCTCCTACGCCACCATGGTCCTGTCGCCCGATGCCTTCGCCCGCGACAATGCCACGGCGCTGCGGTCCTTCATCGCCGCCTCGGTCGAGGGCTGGCGCGACTATATGCGGGGCGACCCGTCGGCCGCCAACGCCCTGATCCGGGAAGCCAACCCCGAGATGACCCAGGACGTGCTGGATCAGGCCCGGGCCAAGCTCAGCGAATACGGCATCGTCGATTCCGGCGACGCGGCCCTCTATGGCCTTGGCGCCATGACCGAGGATCGCTGGCGCCAGTTCTTCGACGTCACCAGCCAGGCCGGTGTCTATCCGGCCGATCTCCGCTGGAGAAACGCCTTCACCGACGCCTTCCTGCCGGGCCGTGGCTGACGCCCCTCTGGCGCGCCTGTCGGGTGTGGTCGTCCGCTACGCCGGCCGCGCGCCGCTCGGGCCCATCGACCTGGCGGTCGCCCCGTCCGAGATCGTGGCCCTGGTCGGAGCGTCGGGCGCGGGCAAGTCCACGGCGCTGCGTCTGCTGGCAGGGCTGGAGACGCCGGCGGAGGGTTCGGTCACCCGACCGGACGCCGCCGACAGCACCGGCTTCGTCTTCCAGAGCCCGACCCTGATGCCCTGGGCCGACGCCCGGACCAACGTGGCCCTGCCGCTGGAACTGTCCGGCGTCCCGGCCGTCGAGGCCCGCCGTCGCGCCGACGCAGCGCTGGCCGCCGTGGGTCTGGGCGACCGCGTCACCGCCCGCCCGCGCCAGCTCTCGGGCGGCATGGCCATGCGGGTCTCGCTGGCCCGCGCCCTGTCGATCCAGCCCGATCTGCTGCTGCTGGACGAACCCTTCGCGGCGCTGGATTCCATCACCCGGCGGGGCCTGATCGAGGACCTGCATCGCCTCTGGTCAGCCCGGCCCTTCGCCGCCGTGTTCGTGACCCACGATGTCGAGGAGGCCGCCTATCTGGCCAGCCGCGTCGTCGTCCTGTCAGCCCAGACCGGCCGCGCCGTGGCCGACCTGCCCATGCCCGGTCCCTTGCCCCGACCCGAGGGCTGGCGGCGCGATCCGGCCTATCGCGAGGCGGCCGAGGCCGTCGCCACGGCCCTGGCCGCCGCCATGCCGGAGGCCGCATGAGCCGCGTCCTCTCCACCCTGCCTGGCCTTGTTCTGACCGCCCTGCTGCTGGCGATCTGGGAGGTCGCCTGCCGGGCGCTGGCCGTGCCCGTCTACTTCCTGCCGCCGCCGAGCGCGGTGGCCATCGCCCTGGTCGAGAACGGTCCCGTGCTGGCCGGCTCGGCGCTCCAGACCTTCTGGATGGCGTTCCAGGCCCTGCTGGTCGCCACGGTCCTGGGCGGAGGACTGGCGGTCGCCGTCTCGCTCAGTCGTCCCGCCGAGCAGGCGGTCGCGCCCCTGGCCGTCGCGCTCCAGGTCACCCCGGTCGTGGCCATCGCGCCTCTGGTGCTGATCTGGGCCGGGCTGGACAACGCCGACCGGGCGGTGATCGCTCTGGCCGCCGCCGTCGCCTTCTTTCCCGTCTTTTCCGGCGTCCTGACGGGCCTGAAGTCCGCCGACCCGGATCTGGAGCGCCTGTTCGACCTGCATGGCGCGAGCCGGGTCCAGCGCCTGACGCGCCTGCGCCTGCCGTCCGCCCTGCCCTTCGCCCTGGAAGGCATCCGCGTCGCCGCCGGACTGTCGGTCGTGGGGGCCGTGGTGGCCGAGTTCGTCTCCGGCTCCGGGGCCACGCAAGGCCTGGCCTGGCGCCTGCTGGAAGCGGGCAACCGGCTGCGCACCGCCGAGCTTCTGGCGGCGCTGGTTTGCCTGGCCGTTCTGGGCCTGTTGCTGAACGCCGCCACGACCGCGATCCAGCGCCGGGTCATGGCGTCACGAGGCTGACGTCTCTTAACCCGCGTTAGTCCGGGGTTAAGCCGCACAACGCTAGGGTCGGCCTCAGTCCGTCATGGACCGGAGCTCCACCTTGGCCCATCCGCCGCACGATCGCGCCCGTCAGACGGTCCAGACCGCAGGCCTCGGCCTTGCGACCGCCCTGGCCTGTCTCGCGCTGGGCAGCGTGGCGCAGGCGCAGACGCAGGCTCCTCCCACGGGGTCCCGCTATCTGTCGTGGGCGAACCGCACGACCTCGACGACCCCGCCCCGGATGGCGACGGCCGCGCAGTCCGACATCCTGCCGCGCCGGGTCGCTCCGTCCCAGGGCCTGGCCCGGCCGCAGATGCAGCCCTTCAATCCGCCGCTCCCTATCAGCGAGGGCGCCCTGACCCCGGCCAGCGCCTGGATCGGCCCGCGGGTCGCCCCGTCCTTCGCGCCGGGCAATCCCGATCCGCTCGCCTACGCCACCACAGAGCTGGCCGCCGCGCCACCGCCGCCGCCACCGCCGCCTCCCCCGCCGCCGGTCATGAGCGCGCCGGTCCGCACGGCCGCTGTGGCGCCGCCGCCGCCGGTCGCCCAGCCGGTCTATGGCCCGGCCACGGCACCGGCGACGGCACCAACCATGGGCCCGGCCATGTCCAACACCGCCGACCCGATGGCGCCCCGGCCGGACGCCCCGATCTTCCGCCTGCGTGCGCAGGGCACGGCCCCCGCGACCGTTCCGACCGAAGTGGCGGCCTCGACCTCCGCGCCCGTCGCCCCGGTGCAGCAGGCCCCGGTTCAGCAGGCCCCGGTCCAGACCAGCGCAACCGGCCAGGCCCCGGCCCGCTACTACTCGGTCCACCGTGAGGCGGGTCGCCAGCCGGACCCCGCCGTCATGCCGGATCCCGTCTTCTTCGACAGCGTGGCGCTCGATCTCGCCGCGCCGCCCGAGTTCGAACCTCCGCGCCGCGACGCCCAGGGTCGTCGCATCCCCGTTGCCAATGCCGACCCGAGTCTTCCATGAGTGATGCCCCCGTGATCGAACCCCCGGCCGAAACCGGCTCGCGTCTGCCTGACCTGGTCCTGCTGGCCCAGGAAGAGTCGTCCGAGAAACGCCGCGCCCTGCTGCGCGAACTGACGGATCACTTCTTCGGCTCGACGCAGCGGACCGCCGCAGAGGACAGCCTCTACGATTCCGTCCTGACGGATCTGACCGCCGAGATGGAAACCGCCGTCCGGGCAGAACTGTCGGCCCGCTTCGCCCTGGCCCCCGACGCGCCTCGCGGCCTGATCCGGCGACTGGCGAATGACGAGGCCTGCGTGGCCACAGCCGTGCTGCGCGCCTCCACCGTCCTGACCGACGATGATCTGCTGGGCGTGGTGCGGACCAAGGGTCAGGATCACCTGAGGGCGGTGTCGCAACGCACCACCGTGTCCGAGGCCGTGTCGGACGTCATCGTCGAACGCGGCGACGACAACACCCTGGGCACCCTGCTGCGCAACGACGGCGCCCGCCTGTCGCGAACCGCCAGCGAGACCGCGGTCGAGCGCGCCAAGGCTAACCCGGCGCTTCACGCCGCGACGGTCCAGCGCAAGAGCCTGCCGCCGGACCTGCTGAACGAGATGTACTTCGTGGTCGAGGCCCGCCTGCGTCAGAACATCCTGGAGCGGAACGCCTCCATGGATCCGGCCCTACTGGAAATCGCGCTCGCTGCCGGTCGCGCCCGCGTGGCCAGCGAGCACGGCGACCTGCCGTCCGACTACGCGGAGTGCCTGGCCTATGTCGGAGAGCTGAAGGCCGCCAACCAGCTGACGCCGACGATGCTGGCCCGCTTCCTGCGCTCGGGCAGCCGGACCTCGTTCCTGATTTCACTGGCCCAGCTGGCCGATGTCGACTTCCACACCGCCGCCTCGATCGTGGAGAAGAAGGAACTCGATGCCCTGGCGCTGATCTGCAAGGCGGCGGACCTGGACCGCGCCCTGTTCCTGACCTTCGCCGTGGTGATCCTCAACACCGAGGAAAACGCCATGGGCAAGGCCCAGAGCTACGCCAAGATGTACGGGGATCTGCAGCGCGACGTGGCCCTGCGCACCCTGCGCTTCTGGCGGATGCGCCGCAGCGCCGAGGCGGCCTAACCCCTTATCCTCCCCCGAAGCAAAGCGAACGGGGGTCGACGCAGGCGCGGCGAAGCCGAGCCAAGGAGGGAACCGCGAAGCGGTGGAGGGAGCGGCTCCAGACACGGTGTGCGCGTCCGCCCCCTCCACCACCCTTCGGGCGGTCCCCCTCCCCCGCGATGCGTGGGAGGATTTCGTGAAACCTACTTCTTGGCGCGGCCGGCGCGGGCGGGTTTGCGGCCGCCCTGGCCCAGACCCATCTGCTTGGCCAGGTCCGAACGGGCCTTGGCGTAGTTCGGGGCGACCATGGGGTAGTCCTTGGCCAGGCCCCACTTGGCGCGGTACTCTTCCGGGCTCATGTCGTACTTGGTGCGCAGGTGGCGCTTCAGCGACTTGAACTTGCGGCCGTCTTCCAGGCAGATCAGGAAATCGGGGCTGATCGACTTGCGGATCGGCACCGCCGGCTCCTTGGGCTCGGGCGCCACCTCGACAGTGCCGGTCGAAACCTGGCTCAGCGCCGCGTGGATGTTCGAAATCAGGCCCGGCAGCTCGGCGGCCGAGACGGTGTTGTTGCCGACATAGGCCGACACGATGTCCGCCGTCATTTCCAGCAGTTCGGAGCGGTCTTCAGGTCTTGAGGCGTCCACGGGCGTTTCCTTGTTTTTGGACTGTTCGCACTTCGGCGATCGAGACTCGCGCTGATAATCAGGTTCGACGACCAAGGCAAATGCTTTGCGAAGACAGGTCAGCAGGCCTCGCTCTACGCAAAAGGGCCAACTCTACTGTTCTGATCGACCCGAAGGGTTCAGCGGCCGAAGTCTTCCGCGAGCGCCAGCATCGCGGCCCGCTCGGGCGCGGAGTATTGATCCAGCGCCTCTTCGTCACCCGCACGGATGGCCTTGATCAGGGCCGGTGACATGGCGGACGACAGCGACCAGTTCCAGTAACGCAGCACGGTCTGGGCGCGATCGACCGCCAGCATCTCGAAGATCATCTGCACCCGCGCCCAGTCGGGATGCGGCTCTCCCGCGGCGTCGGCCAGCGGGCGCCGCAGCGATCGCCACAGGTTCTCCAGGTCGAACCGCGTCATGCCCGTGGCCTTGCACAGGATCGCCAGCGGCTCGCCGCCGACATCGCCCAGAATCTTGGCTCCGGTCAGGGGCTTGATGCCCGCCAGATAGGCCATCTCGGCGGCCAGCCCGGAGGTCAGACCCGCCTTGGCGGCTTCGGAGACGGCGTGCTCGAGGTTGTCGTAGGGGCTCTTTTCGATGGCGGCGCGGTTTCTCTGGCGACGCTCGATGAACTGCAAGGCCTTGCGCGAGACCGGGTCCTGCCAGTTCTCCGCGGCGGCCATGCCGAAGACGTCCTCGGAAACCTCCTGAAGCACTTCACGCGACACGGCGAAGCGCTGGAGGATGGTCTTCCTGTAATCCGGGCCGCACCACCAGAACATCACATAGGCCCCGGACGGCCTGAGCTCGGGCCGGCGCAGAAGATGCTCGCACAGCTCGGGTACCTTGCGGCTCAGGCTGACGACCGCATCGATGCCCGGCTGGGACAGTTTCGCAGTGGTGTTCCGCAGAAGGGCGTGGATCACCGCAGGTTCGTCAAAGGCGATCAGGCTCTCGGTCACGACCTCCGAAATGCCGCGACGACCCGCCATGATCAGGCGGTGCTCGGTCCCGGTGTCGGCGGCGCAGGCGCACAGGTCCGCATCGTTCAGGGCCAGGCAACCCTCGATCAGGGGCCCGGCGATCTCGGCGTCATCGCGCAGCAGAAGCCGCAGCAGACTGTTGGGGAGTTCTGCAAGGGGCGTCAGCCGGATGGCCACGCGCTTGCGCTCCTCCGGGGAAGCCAGACTCAGCATCTCGACCAGCAGGTCGCCCGTCATGGCGCGTTCGAAGGCGTTCACCCGACTGGCCGGCAGGGACACGATGTCGGCCAGCCGTTTCAGCAGCGCAGCGCGCGCGCGGAAGCTGGCTTTCGCGGCCTCAGGGGGCGGGACGGACGCCGGTTCGGACATGTCGAGCCCGAGAGTAATCAGGTTGGGTTAACCGGCTGTGACGGCGTGCCCCTTGACCACATGTGTCCTGCCCAAGCTAAGACTGCGCAGGTCGACTGCTGGGCGAAGGGGAGAGACCGGCCATGACGCGACCCTCAGACTCCTCCGAGCCTCCGACGGGGGAAAACACCCGGACGCTGTCCGACATCGGTGAGGATGCGATCGGTTTTGGCCAGCTTGAGCTGAGAACCGTCAAGGACTGCCTGTTGCGTCCCGCTGCTGTATTGCAGGCCTATATGGTGGGCGGCCCGACCGGCGGCGGAGACTACGCTCGACCCATGCGTCTTTACCTGACGCTGTGCGGCATCCTGATGCTGCAGATATTCCTTATGGGTGGGACCAGCACGATGCTGGAAGGTCTTCCACCAGAAGAAATCGACCCCCTTCTCGAAGCTGCGGGAAAAAGCCGTGACGCCTTCATGGCCGACGCCGACAGCTGGATGTCGCTGGTTCTCGTCCCCATCACAGCGGGCTTTTATGCGGTGTTTTCGGCACCGCTGCTTCGGTGGTGGGACAAGGAAGACCTGGGCTGGCGCCGGTCCTTTCGGGCGACCTTTCACTTCCTGAATGTCTGGACCATCCCGTTCGTCCCGCTCGGTTTCCTCGCCTACCATCCAGCGTCCCTGGGATGGTCGATGCTGGTCATGACCGCGTTCGCCTTCGCAGCCTTCCTGCGGGTCGGAAAGGGACGCTGGTACGAGTCTCCGCTGGCAGGCTTCGGAAAAGCGACGCTGATCACCCTGTTCAATCTGATCTCGACGTTCTTCGCCAGCGTGCCGATCATGGCGATTGGGGTCGCCGGCGGCATCTTGGGCTAGGGCCTGCCCTACAGTCCCTCGAACAGGGCCGTGGACAGGTAGCGCTCCGCGAAGCTGGGGATGATGACCACGATGGTCTTGCCCGCGTTTTCGTCCAGCGCGGCCTGACGGAAGGCGGCGGTCAGGGCGGCGCCGGAGCTGATGCCGACCGGGATGCCCTCGACGCGGGCGACCT
>JADCBH010000166.1 GCA_020253595.1 Brevundimonas sp. | reverse complement strand
GGGCGGATCGGTTCGTTGCGGCGATCGATCAGGAGGGTGTAGCCGGCCGAAGAGTTCAGCGAGGCACCAACCTGTTCGCACAGGGCGCGCGAACCGAAGCCGCCAGCGTCACAGTAGCCGAACGGGACGATGATCTCGTCGTCCTTGATGAAGTAGCGCGTCGAAAGACGGCTATAGCCGTTCAGCGGATAGGTCAGCCTCAGGCCTGCGCCGGTGGACCGGTAGTCGAAGGACGACTCATCCTGGAAGTCGTAGCGCGAGTGGAACAGGTCGAAGCCCGCGCCGATGTCACGACCCAGGAAGCGCGGCTCGGTGAAGCGGAAATCGATCTGCTGGCGCAGCGACCCCCACTCGACCCGGGCGACCAGGTTCTGTCCGCGACCCCGGAAGTTGCGCTCGGAAATGCCCAGGTTGACCACGAAGCTGTCGACCGAACTGAAACCGGCACCGACCGACAGTTCGCCAGTCGGCTGTTCCTCGACCGTCACATTGACGATCGAACGGTCCGGGGCGGAGCCCTGAGTTTCCTCGATCTCGACTTCGGCGAAGAAGCCGAGAGCACGAAGGTTGTTGCGCGACCGTTCCACCAGCGAGCGGTTGAAGGCGTCACCCTCCGTGAGCATCAGCTCGCGGCGGATGACCGGGTCGATGGTGCGGGTGTTGCCCACCACGTTGATCCGCTCGACATAGACGCGTTGCCCTTCGGCGATGTTGAAGGTGACGTCGATCGTGTCGGTTTCAGGGTTCGGCCGATAGGTCGGATTGATGTCGACAAAGGCGTAACCTGCAGAGCCCGCCGCGAAGGTCAGGGCATCGACCGAGCTCTCGATCTTGTCGCTTTCGTAGAGATCACCCGAACGGATCGGCAGGAGCGCTTCCAGCAGCTCCGCATTCAGTCGATCATTCTCGGTGACGACGTTTATCTCGCCGAAATTGTATCGATCGCCTTCATCGACCGTCAGGGTGATGGCGAAGGCGCTGTCATCGGGGGCCAGTTCGGCTACCGCCGAAACGATCCGGAAATCGTAGTAGCCGCGGTTCGTGTAGAAGCTGCGCAGCTGCTCGCGGTCATAATCCAGGCGGTTCGGATCATAGTTGTCGTTCTTGGTGAACAGCCGCCACCATTGCGACTGCTTGGTCACCATGACCTCGCGCAGCTCGCTGTCCGAGAAGGCCTGGTTGCCAAGGAAGGTGATCGCCTGAACCCCGGTCTCCGGGCCCTCGTCGATCTCGAACACGACGTCGACGCGGTTCTGGTCCAATTGCACCAGTTTGGGCGTCACGGTCGCGGAAATGCGACCCGAAAGGCGATAGAGCTCGATGATCGAGCCGACATCTTCCTGAACCCTCGCACGGGTGTAGATGCCGCGCGGTGAGATCGTGACCTCTTCGCGCAACTTGTCCTCGCTGATCGCGCCGTTCCCCTCGAACACCACCTGGTTGATGATGGGGTTCTCGACGATCTCCACGACCAGATCGCCATTCTCCTGCAGACCGATCTGGACGTCAGCGAACAACTGGGTGCGGGTCAGGGTGCGGATCGCGACATCCAGCACGACCGGGTCGATGGTGTCGCCCGGCTGGACGGGCAAGTACGACAGGACCGTGGTCTGATCGATACGCTGGTTACCGCGCACCAGGATGCGGTTGACCGTCCCGGACTCGGGGGCGGCCGTCTGGGTTGCGGTCATCTGTCCAGGCTGGCTTGTCGCGGCCGGCGCGGTCTGGGCCAAGGTTGGCGTGGCGGCGATCAGAGCCAGCACGCTTGCCGTCGCGGCGCACTTCCGGCGCCGGATGCGGGCCGCCGAGGTCTTCGCGTCGCGGGGATCGGTCAGGGTCATGCGGTAAACCATCGGGGGCTGGCGTCGGCTCAACTGGCGAGCCCGCCGAGGAATTGGAACAGGTTCAACTTCTGAAGGTCGTTCCAGGTCGCGAACAACATCAAACCCGCCAGCAAAGCAAGACCGACCCGGTACCCCGCCTCCTGAACGGCCGCCGCCACTGGTTTCTTGGCCACAGCCTCATAGGCGTAGAACACCAGATGACCCCCATCCAAGACCGGGATGGGCAAGAGGTTTAGAAAGCCGATTCCGATCGAAAGTATGGCGGCGAAGCTGGTCAGGGTCAGAAGAAGATTGATCGTGGTCGCGACCGGGTCCGGATTGGCGGCGACAGCCGCGTTGGTCAGGGCACCCGACGCCTTGGCGATGCCCAGCGGCCCGCTCAGCTGGTCGCCACTTTCCCGGCCGGTGAAGATCCGCCCCAGATAGGTCAGTGTGGTCCCCAGGATGTCGCCCGTCTCGCGGAACCCCTGACCCACCGCCTCAATGGGATTGTAGCGGACCTGGCGGGCCTCGGCTCGGGACGAGGCCAGCGCCAAGCCGATGCGGCCGGCGGATACGCGGCCTGCGATCGGATCATCCAGCATCTGCCGCTCCGGCGTCGCGATCAGCTCGATCTCACGACCCTCTCGCTCGACCGTGAAACGAACCGCGTCGCCGCTGGACAGGCTGACCTTGCGGGTCACCTCGCCGGCATCCTCGATCGGGCGCCCGTTCAGGCCGGTGATCAGATCGCCGGGAAGAAATCCCGCCTCCGCCGCCGGCGATCCCTGCGTAACCTGTGCGACCCGCGCAGGCCTGAGCTCCACTCCAACCAACGAATACAGAACCGCGAAGATGGTGATGGCCAGCACGAAGTTCGCGAACGGCCCGGCCGCCACGATCAGCATGCGCTGCCACACAGGCTTGAAATGGAAGTAGTCGCGTTCAGCCCCGGTACCCTCGCGGGCGTTGATTTCCGACTTCAGAGCATCCAGCCCCCGGCTGTCGGGCACGCTGGACGCATCCATGTCGCCGGAGAACTTGACGTAGCCGCCCAGCGGGATCCAGCCGACCCGCCATTCGATACCGTGACGGTCCGTCCGGCTGAAGATCGCCCGGCCAAAACCGATAGCGAAACGATCGACCTTCACGCCAAAGGCTCGCGCCACCCAGAAATGGCCGAGTTCATGGATGGTGACGATGAGCGTCAGCACCAAAAGGAAGGGCACAATGTAGGTCAGGGCCGTGGTCAGGGCGTCAAGCATGCGGCGTCTGCGTTTCCTTTACCGATTGACCGTCGCCGGGGAGGCGATACCCAGAGCCTGGACGAAACCGGCCGCGACGCGTCGCGCCTCGGCGTCCAGCGCCAGAGCCCCTTCGCGGCCGTCACCGGCATGAGAAACCGCCCCCGTCGCCGTCATCCGTTCCAAGGTTTCGGAGATGACCGTGGCAATATTGAGAAAGCCCAGACGCCGGTCAAGGAACGCTAGGGCCGCCACCTCATTGGCGGCGTTGAACGCCGTCGGCGCGCCCGCGCCCGCTTCCAGCGCCTCACGAGCCAGCCGCAGAGCCGGGAATCGCTCAGTGTCCGGTGCCTCAAAGGTCAGTCGACCCAACGTCGCCAGATCCAGCCTGGGGGCCGGCCAAGCCATACGGTCAGGCCAGGCAAGGGCACAAGCGATCGGCGTCTTCATGTCGGGCGGACCCATCTGCGCCAGGGTCGAGCCGTCGATGAACTCGACCAGGCTGTGGATGATCGATTCCGGGTGCACAACCACGTCGATGCGGTTCGCAGGCATACCAAACAGATAGGCCGCCTCGATCATCTCCAGGCCCTTGTTGGCCATGGTGGCGCTGTCGACGCTGATCTTGGCCCCCATGCTCCAGTTGGGATGAGCGACGGCCTGCTCGGGCGTCATGGTGGCCATCGCTTCCCGCGAGGTCTGCCGGAAGGGCCCACCCGAAGCCGTCAGGATCAGACGCGCCACCCGCTCCGGTGCCTCGGCAGGAAAGACCTGAAAAATTGCCGAGTGCTCGG
>JADCBH010000165.1 GCA_020253595.1 Brevundimonas sp. | reverse complement strand
TTCCTGTTCGGTCTCACGTCGGTTCTGGCGATTGGCGGGGGTGTTCAAGCCCAGCCCGCCTTTCCGTCGCTCAGCGGTCGCGTGGTCGATCAGGCCCGCCTGCTGTCGGACACCAGGGAAGCCGAGATCACCGCCAAGCTCGAGGCTCTGGAAGTGGACACGAACGACCAGCTGGTCGTGGTCACGGTGGACAGCCTGCAGGACCTTGAGATCGAAGAGTACGGCTATCAGCTCGGCCGCACCTGGGGAATTGGTCAGGAAGGCGAAGACAACGGTGTCCTGCTGATCATCGCGCCCAATGAACGCAAGGTCCGGATCGAGGTCGGCTATGGACTGGAGCCCATCCTGACCGACGCCCTGTCCAACCAGATCATTCAGAACGAGATCCTGCCGCCGTTCCGCGAGGGCGGGTTCGAGCGGGGGATCACAGCAGGCGTAGACGCGATAGACACACAACTAAGGCTCGACCCGGCGGAGGCCGAGGCGCGAGCTGCAGCCGCAGCGCCAAGCGAGGCCGATCTTCCGGCTTACCCAGCCATCGTCATCACGATCATCTTCCTGTTTCTGTTCGTGAACATCCTGCGCGCCGCCGGCGGCGGTCGGCGGAGACGGCGCGGGAGGGGGCTGGATCCGGTCCTGGTCTGGACGGCGGCCGAAGTTCTGGGAAGCGCGAGCAGAGGTCGTTCCGGCGGCTCTGACTGGGGCGGCGGCTTCGGCGGCTTTTCCGGCGGAGGCGGAAGCTTCGGTGGTGGGGGAGCCTCCGGCGGATGGTGAAGCGCATCTCGCAAATCGACCATGCTCGGATCTCGGAAGCCATCCGAGCGGCGGAGTCGCAACCGTCGGGCGAAATCTTCTGCGTGCTCGCCCGCGAGGTGTCGTCCTATCGCGACATAAGCCTGCTTTGGGCCGCAGGATTGGCTTTCATCGTGCCCCTTGGACTGATCGCCCTGGGTTTCAATGCATCCTGGATCCCGGGCATCTCCACGGGCTGGGATGCAGCCCATCTCGCGGGCCGTGGGACCGAGACAAGTCAGTCGCTGGCGGCCTACGCACTGGTCCAGGTGGCAATCTTCATCTTTTGCTATGCTGCCCTGCGCCTGCCGATGCTGCGGCGCCTCGCAACGCCCCGCGGGGTTAGGCGAGCTCGGGTTCGCAAGGCCGCGCTTCATCAGTTTCTCGCCCACGGGCTGCACGTCACCGAGGAGCGGACGGGCGTTCTGATCTTTGCGGCGTTGGAGGATCATCAGGTTGAGGTCATAGCCGACAGCGGCATCCATTCGCGGGTCGATCAGTCTGTCTGGGCGCGGGCCGTTGAAGCCCTGACCGACGGACTTGGGTCGAACCGACCCGCGGACGGCTTCGAAGCGGCGATCGGGATGGTGGGAGAGGTTCTCGCCGAGCACTTCCCGCCCCGCCCGCGCAATCCCAACGAGATCGCCGATCGCCTGGTCGAAATCTGAACCGGGCCGGGTCGCCAAGCGGCAACAAATGGATTAGCGCGTCGCGCCGTGCGCATCCTCACCTACAATGTACATCGATGCGTCGGCGTGGATCGACGGCTGGATGTCGATCGCATCGCGGCAGTCATCGCCGAGCATGAACCGGACATCGTCTGTCTGCAGGAGCTCGACGTGGGTCGCGCGCGGACAGGCGGGGTGGATCAGGCGCAGTCCATCGCCGACCGGCTGTCGATGTCTGTACGGTTTCACGCGGCCATGCGCATCGAGGCCGAGGAGTACGGCGACGCCATCCTGACACGCTGGCCCGAGCGCCTGATCCGCTCCGGGCCTCTGCCTACGATCAAGGGAATCCCGGGGTTGGAACCGCGCGGTGCCCTGTGGGTGAGGATAGAAATCGAAGGCGTCGAACTGAACGTGATCAACACCCACTTGGGCCTGGTTCCTCGCGAACAGGGACTTCAAGCGGCCGCTCTGGTGGGCAGGGACTGGGCGGGGCATCCGGAGTGCAAGGCACCGACACTGCTGGCCGGCGACTTCAACGCAACGTCCATCACCCGACCCTATCGGACGATCGCTGCCAGGCTGGAAGACTGCCAGCGACAGCTTGGGCTCAGTCCCTCCGTGAAGACTTTTCCGTCGGGTTTTGCGGCGATCCGCATCGACCACGTTTTCGTCACGCCCGATGTGAGGGTCACCGGAGTGAAGGCACCCTTCTCGCCGCTGACACGCATGGCTTCGGACCACCTACCTCTGGTGGTCGATTTCGAGGTTCAGCCCGCCGGCTGAGGGCGCTGGGAACGGTTTCTCCGCTTCCAGGGTCGCCAGGCGTCCGCGGGAGAGATGGGATCACCGATCTGGAACTCGGCGATCACACGTTCGATCATGGACGGCGGTGTCGCACCGAGCGGCGTCAGACGACCGGTCTCGAACTGGCGCATGGCCTTGCCAGCGGACTGCAACGCCGCCTCGGCCGCAGCGAACTCGGCGACGGTCGTGCCGATGAAGTGCGCGATCGTGCGATGGCGGAAACGGCGGATGGTATCCCAACCCTCCGCGTCTTGGGGGGCTGCGGCCACGTCGCACTCCGTGTCCATACCCAGCGACCGATTGTTCAGGTTGGTCGATCCGATCCGGAGAATCCTGTCATCCACGATCGCAACCTTGGCGTGGACGATGATGGGCTCGCCGCCCGCCGTGTTGGGACTGAAGGCGAAGAACCTGTCATGGTGGTCCGCGCTCTCCAGGCGGAACAAGACCTCGGCGCGAGCCGTGTCCATCGTCAGACTGTCGAACCAGCTTGGGCTTCGCCCGGTAGACACGAGCACGACCTCGGGCCCGTCGGGTTCGGCGAGCCGTTCGGCCAG
Organism: Brevundimonas sp.; assembly: GCA_020253595.1. Taxonomy (GTDB): domain Bacteria; phylum Pseudomonadota; class Alphaproteobacteria; order Caulobacterales; family Caulobacteraceae; genus Brevundimonas. The sequence continues at coordinate 6,478 of JADCBH010000165.1, read as the reverse complement.
TGCCGCAGCGATCACAGGCGACGTGAAGTACTGGTTCTCCAGATAGATCAAACTTCTGGCCTGACGAATGGCTTCCACGTGAAGCCGCTCATTCTCGCGAACCTCGGTCCGGCCACCATGGCGGGGCTCCGTCCGAGCGATTCCTACGGGCACGTCGCGAAAGTCCGGTTCGACACCCTCGGGCCAGGGGTCGAAGCCGTCGAGATCCGGTACGGTTCGTTCCCACGTCGCTCTGAACCAGCGCTCACGGGCCAGATCACCCAGGGCGCGCGCGGCTGGGCCGTCCATGACGCACATGGTCTCGTGGCGGGGCGGTGAGATGGCCCCCGAAGGTTGCGTTCGCCGAGGGTCCTGATCGCCATGGACTTCGGAGTCCCAGCGATCCGTCGCGATGTCGCCCCCGCCGCAGAAGGCCACAGCGTCATCGATGATGACGACCTTCTGATGATGGCAGGCCCCGAGCGGACCTGGCTGATCAAGCCGGAACTCGACCATACGCTTGCGGAACCAGCCCTGCGCCCGATGCGGATAAAAGCCCTGTGACGCCGCAATCAGCAGCGGCGACTTCCAGATCAGCAGCCGTACGTCCAACTCGGGTCGGGTCTTCACGAGCATGCGCAGCTGATGGCCAATCTCGGCCTGTCGGTCTCCAGGTCGGGTTTCGGGATCAAGTCGGGTTCGGGGGTCGAACTGCCAGCCCAGAATGACCACCGACCGTCTCGCCTTGGACAGCGCCGAGGCAAGAGCATCGAAGTAGGCCTCATTCTCCATGAGGATCGCCAGTCGGTCGGCTGGCTCGATGCGCCAGCAGGTGTCGCCCGGCGTAAGCACGCTCGCCGGGTCCAGGGCCGGCCTGTGATCGGCCTCCTGTCGCATATCTGGCGTCTCCCCCGTCCGGCACAGGCGTACCCCGGCAACGTCATGACGCGCGGGAGGACTCTCCGTTCCCATGCGCCCTTGGCGCGGTCAACGGCGCGAGACGTCGCTGTATTGTCCGGTTCGCCGAAATCAGGCATAAGGTCGGCCGTCGGTGAGGAGACGAAAACGTGCAGGCGCTGATAGAACTGCTTGCCGGTTTCATCATCATGCTGGCGACGGCCGCCCTGGCGCAGTTCGGGGTGTCGCTGGACCGTGCTGCAGAGCCTCAGCCGGAAGTTCACCGCGTGGTTGACCGCACACCGTCGGCCTCGATTGGCGCGCCGGCCGAAACGCCGCGCGACTGCTGAATCCTCAAGCCTGAATCGCACCCGATGCCTTTCGGGATAAGGGCTTAGTCGCTAGGGTCCAGCGCTCGCATCCGACTGGCCTCTGCACACCCGAGAAACCGCGTCCCATGAAGTCCCGTCACCGGCCGCCCCTGACCCTGTCCGACCCCGAACCGGAGACCGTTCTGGCGCGGGATGGTGACGGCTCGACGGTCGAGCCGTCGCCCGGCAGTGACCTCGCATCGGATGCAGCGCCCGTCTCAGCACCCGTCATGGATGGTTTGCGCCCGATGTCGGAACGCCGCCGGCGCCGGCTTCAGGAACAGCAGCGCCACGAGAAGGAAACCACTTCGGCCGCCATGGTCCCGATCGGGGTCGAAGAGCAGCCTGTGCCGCCACCGGTTCAAGACCCTGTGGAAAAGGAAAGCCAGGAGATCACATTTACCACCAGCGCCGACGCCCCTCCGGTGACGCGCGAAGCGATCTTGCCACCGACGCCGATAGCCGTGAGCCGAACCGGCGCAGCGCCCTCTTCCAGTGGAACCTACCTGATCGCCGGTGTCGCCGCCGCCCTCTGGATCGCAGGCGTAGCATCCTGGGCCGCCTATGAGGTCGGTGCCGGCGAGGTGATGCTCGATCCCCTGCGCCTTGCGCTCTACGCCCTGATCGCCCTAGCACCCGCCGGACTGGCGGTGATGCTGGCTCATGCCGTCCGCCAAGGTGCCGGTCTGGCCGCAGAAACCCGTCGTGCCCGGGATCTGGCCGAGGCGCTCGTCGCGCCGACAGCTCTGGCGGCCCAGCAGACCGGCGAGGTTCTGGTCACGCTGCGTAACGATATCGACCAGGCGGCGCTGGCGGCGGAGCGGGCCCGGAGCGACATGGCGTTGCTGCGCGAGGCTCTGGCCCAGGAGACCCAGCGTCTGAACGACGCCGCAGAGGTCGCTGGCCGCACCGCGCGACGGCTGGTGGAGCAGCTCGGCAAGGAACGCGAGGAAATGGCGAGCCTCGGCGGTCGTCTCGACACCCAGGCGGCTGGTGTTCTGGACGCCGTGGAGAAGCAATCCCGTTTGATCGTCGATGCGTCGGACCTGGCACAAACCCAGCTCAGAGAAGCCGAGGCCGCCCTGGCAGCCCGTGCAGCTGACCTCGCCGCCGCCGCGACCGAGGCCCAGGACGCTGCCCGCCTCGCCGCCGATGATCTGGCCCGCCAAACCCTGAGGCTGGAGAACGCTGGCACCGGCGTGGCCGAGCAGATCCAGTCTGTTGAGGAAGGCCTGAGCCAGCAGCGGGCAGCCCTGGTCACGGCCGCCTACTCGCTCCGCACCGATCAGGAGGACTTCTCGGCCCAGGTCGAGAGTCAGCGCGCGCAGCTGACCGAACAGCTGTCGGCCGCCCGGGCTGCAACGGCCGATCTCGGCGACACATCGACCCGGGCATCCGAAGGCATTCGCGATCTGGTCGAGGCGGCAGCGGATCAGTTCCGCGCGCTCGTCGATCTGTCACAGCGCGAGGCCGACGGGTTCGACGCCGCCACCAAGCTCTCGCTCGACAGGTTCGAGGCCCTTGCGGCAGAAGCGCGCGATACCCTGATCGAAGAGACCCGGCGCGCGTTGGCCATGCTTCATGCAGCGGCCGAGGAAAGCCGTCAGACGGCGACCGATGCGACGACGCAGGCCCAGATTCATGCCGACCGGCTTGGAGAAGCCCTTTTCGACGCCGCTAAGAAAGCCGACGAAGCCGCTGACGCCCGAGTCGAGGGCGCGCGCCGGATTGTCCTCGAGACCACCGGTCTGGTTGACGTAGCCGGAGAACAGGCGATCCAGAAACTGGAGTCCACGCTCGACCGCATGACCCAGGCGCTCGCCGAGGTCGACGCGGCCATCGGCGACCTGGACGAACGTGCCGCCCGATTGCCAGAAGAAGCCCGCGCACGCGCTGAGGCCGTCCGGGTCACGGTCGAGGATGGCCTTGCTGCCCTTGCTGCCGCATCCCGCAAAGCCGCCGAAGACACCGAGGCCCTGGACGCCGGCTTCCAGGAACGCGTGCGTCGCAACTACGACATGCTGACCGAGGCCGTCAGGCTGATGGGCGTCGTGTCGGGCGATCCGGCTCCGATCCGGCGGCGCGAGCCGCCCGCCGAGCCGGCCGCACCCGTGGCTACCCAGGCTCCGTCACCGCGTGGGGCGGAGCGACCTGCACCGGAGCGAGAGCGGGGTTTCGGGCTGCGGGGCCGTCTTCGCCTTGCGCCAACTGCCGACGACCCCGGAGCGCGCGCCACTCCGACGGGATCGGATCGGCTGGACTGGGCTGATCTGGTCGATGGCGCGGAACCAGAGGCACCGCTGGAGCTCGACACACCGGTCATGCCAGACGACTCGGGGGCGCTGGCCGACAGGATCACTGCCGCGATCCGCCGCATGGGCGTCGACCCCAATGCCCTCCTTCCGCGTTCCCGGGTTGAAGAAGCGGCGGAGGCCTTTGCGAGCCGCGACCCGGATCGGGCCCGTCAGATTGTCCGTCGCGTGGCCCCCGCTGCCGTGCGGAGCGTGTCTCGTCGTGTGATCAGTGACCCCGAGTTGCGGTCAGACGACGAACGCTTTGTCCGCCAGCTTGCCAACCGGCTGACTCAGCAAGCAGGCGACGGCGCGACCTCCGTGATGGCTGTGCTGGCCACGGATACCGGACGTGCATTCATGCTACTCGACGCAGCGATCGGTGATCTCGCCTGACAGGAGATTCCCGAGCGGATTGACGATCTGATCTCCGCTTTCGACTTGACGGCGACGCTCGATTTCCGACACGGTCCGGCCGCTGTCACGACTCTGTCATGCACAGCCCAGGGCCCTGTCTGGGCCGCTGGATTGCGTCAACGGCTCTTGCAAGGCTTCATGCTCGACACCGCCGCCGAGGAACAGGCCGACCGCAGGCCCGCGATGCTGATCTGCGTCTATGAGGACTCAGATCCGGTATGGCCGCTGGAAGCCGCCGGAACGGCGAGTGCCCGCATCCGGTCGCTCGGCCCCAACGACCCCGACACACTCGCTGGTCTGATCTCCAGCGAACTGGGCGATGAAGCCTGCCGCGCCGTGCTTCTGGTTGGCCGCGCAAGGAAGTCGGATCGGTTCCACATCCAGCTCCGCGCCGAGAACCGATCCCTTTCGGGCGGCCACAAGCTGGCGGTCACGGGTCCCGCGGTTGCCCGGGCGACTGCTCCGGCCTCGGAGATGGTTCGGGCGTTGGGTGAAGCCGGTTTCCCGGCCGATGCGACGTCGGACTCGGAGGACGATGCAGGATCGTACCTGCTCTACAGGGTCCTGACGGCTCTGCCGGACAATGCCGATGCGGTTTCGGTGGGCTTGCTGCGAACGCCTGCAGGACTGGAACCGGACGCGGCCCGGCGCGGTGTCGAGGCGGCGGCGATGGCGATCGCACGGCACCTGTCGCTGCTGCCGAGAACCCGGCTCAGCTGATCCGGCCCTTGAGCTGCCAGGCCGCTATAAGGCCAATGCCAGCCAAGGCCGTCATGGAGAGATATCCCAAGGTGCCGTAGCTCCCATAGAGGGGGCCGGCCGCGAGGGTCGCCACCCCGATCAGGACCCCTGCCGCCATCACAGAGTTCAACGTCTGGGCTGCTGTGTGCTGCCCCGGAGGAGCGAGGCGTTCAATGATCTCCACGCCCGCCAGATAGGTCGCGGCAAACGTGAGGGCGTGTAGCGCCTGCAGCGGCCACAACAGGATCAACGGCGGAGCGAAGGCCAGTGCTGTCCAGCGCACGACAGCCGCAACACCACCCACCGTCAGGACCATCATGGGACCGATCCCGCGTCGACGACGCCAAGGCTCGACCCACCACATGAAGCCGATCTCCACGATCACCGAGAAGGCCCACAGCAGGCCTGTCGTCCGCTCGTCGATGCCCTGTGCCTTCCAGGCGATGGCGGAGAAGCCATAGTAGAAGGCATGGGTCGCCTGGATCGCACCGATCGCGATCAGCGCGGTCATGAATACCGGCTCTCGCACAAGCCGACCGACGCCGGCGAAGCGGTCTCGTGCCCGCCCACGCTCCGACAAGCCATCCGTCGGCAGAAGGGTGGCCGCAGACATGGCCAGAAGCCCGCACGCCAGGGCGACGAAGACAATCAGACTGTCGACCGGGGCACCGCTGAGTATGGCCCCCATCAGCACATTGGCGACGACGAAGGCCGCCGAACCGCATCCTCGCGGCCAGGCGAAAGCAAAGCCGGATGCCCTCGACGCCTGCAAACTGAGCACATCGGTCAGAGGGATCAGGGCTGCCATCGCGGTTGCTGCCACGAACCATGCGCCGCCCTGTACCCAGCGCCCTTCGCCCACTCCCGCCACGATATAGGCAAGGCAAGCCACCGCGCCCAGGATGGCGATCGGGGTGCGACGCTGCCTGAACCCGTCAGCCCAGACCGCGATCACAGGCCCGGTCACCAGCCGCGCCAGCATGGGTGCGGCCAGTAGCCCACCAATCTGGGACGCCGTGAACCCCTGCGCCGAAAGCCACAGACCCGCGAATGGCAGGCTGACGCCGTTGGCTGCGAACAGGATAACATACTGCAATGCCATGCGGCTCGCGGGGGTCATGGGGCGATCCGATAGCAGACGCAGGAGATTCCGTAGGCTACGGTCCCATAATGAGTTGGAATCGCTCGCTCGCAGGCTTTGCTGCACTCAACGGTGCCACCGCTGTCGCTCTCGGAGCGTTCGCGGCTCACGGAGCCGAGCCGCAGGTGAAGACCTTGCTGACCACGGGGGCCAGCTACCAGCTGGTTCACGCCCTGCTGGGCCTCACTTGCGCCCTTTGGCCGGGAGCCCCTCGGTTGGCGCGCACCGCAGGCTGGTTGGGGACAGCAGGCGGTCTGATCTTCAGCCTGGCCCTGGCTATCATCGGGCTGGCCTCCCTGCCCGCGTTCGGTGCGGTCGCCCCCGTGGGCGGCGTGCTGATGATCGCGGCCTGGCTGTTTGTCGCTCTGGCGGCGTTCCGATCCTCTCCCTCCGACGCCTGACCCTTCCGCCGTAACTCCTGAGACCGCATGGCCTTCCCCGTGACCGAGACGCCCCGCCGAGAGCTCTATCCCGAGCTCGAACCCTTCGCGTCGGGGTGGATGAAGACAGACAGCGTCCATGAGATCTACTTCGAGGAATGCGGCAATCCCCAGGGACAGCCGGTCCTCGTGCTGCACGGGGGCCCGGGCGGCGCGGTCAATCCGGCCATGCGGCGCTATTTCGATCCCTCAATCTACCGC
>JADCBH010000164.1 GCA_020253595.1 Brevundimonas sp. | reverse complement strand
GGCCGCCAAGGCGAGGGCCGGACGCGGCAGGGGAGCCCAGGACAAGTGAAGCATCTGGTCCGATCGCAGTGCCGGGGAGCGCTCGGGCCTCGACTCTCACCTTCCCCGGTGTCCCCCCGCGCCCTCCGCGGTGCCCGGGAGGGGGTCCCTTTTCGGACTGCCACTGGGGTCCCTTTTCATGTTGCCGTTGCCAGGAAGGGCCGCAAGCGGTCGACTCGGCGGTTCGGGCCGTTCACATCCGTCGAGCACGTGCTGCAGCAGCGCCAGGTGACGCTGCCGAAGCCTGTGAAGGCGGAGCTGCTGGCGCTCGAGGAGGCGGCGGGGGCGGGTGAGGGGGCGCTGGGCGAGTTGTTGGGGTAGATGGGTAGATCCGAGCCCCTTGCATTCGTTGTCAGGATCGGTTAGAACCCTGATCTGAGAGAGGCAGAGATGGCTGATCCAGCATTGGAGCTATTGTCATGAGGAGTGTCTTTCTGCTCGCGATGGCCTTTGCTCTCGGTCTGTTTCTGTTTCACCTGCTTGGCAGCCCGACTGAGGTTCATGTTGTGAGTGGCGGCGGAGCCGGTGAAAGATCTCATGCTGCTGTGCACAGCGAAAGCACCGCACAGGCAGTCTCCGGTTTGGGTATCGGGTCAGATGGAGTGGCAGGAGCGTCTCACGGGGAGGCACGCAAAGGCGCGATCGAATCGAGGGATGTGTCGCGCAATGGCCCAAGCTCTGGCGTCGACGAAGAATGGGCTGATTTCCCTCGTGGGCGAAGAGACATCCTGGCGAGGCTAAGATATCAGAGTTTTGATGGGACGACTACTTTCGATTTCGATGCTAAGAACCTCTTCCGACATCGCGGATTTAACCCTGGCGACACCTACATCGATCGAGGATCCCGTCTGGAACTCCTCCAGTTGATCGATGCAGGGTTGTCCGAGATTAGGCGAGTGGACAAGGACATGCGGTCCTCTTTTGTTTCAGAGGGCTCTGAGATTGTTGGTTCAGGCAGAGGGATAGTTTTGCGCCCAGCTCCTGGGGTGCCTCCCGGTTCGTTGCCCCTTGGTCCTGATGGCTACGAGTCGGATGTCCCATTTGATCTCTTGATGCCGGACAATGAGGGGCGCGTTTTTGGGGTCAGGCTCAAGGATATGCCTTCTACCGGTCTCCTCGTTGAACATTCCATATACCTAAGGCGTGAGCTGTCCGCGACGTGTGTTGCATGGTTCTCGGCCAAGGGTTTGTTAGATGGTCGCCAAGCCGAGGCGCATCTGACACGAATTTTTGGCGACGAGCTGTTCAATGCTCGTCATTTTTTCTAGAGAAGTCCTATCCCCTTTCGGAGGTATCCACCGTGAAGACTCTGCTCGCCTTACTCGTCTTGTTCGGATTCGGCTTCGGTGCTGTGCAAGGTATCCAGGGCGATATTGAATGTCCTGGATGTGAGCCGAGTGGTCCCTCGCTCACTGTCTTGGATGCGAATGGCCAGTTCATACCAGGTTGGTGTTGCGGCATCATTCTCCGCTGGGACCCAGCGCAGCCGTCAGTCCCGATTCCTGGGCTCTGCATTTGCAAGGAGGTTAATGAGGTCCTGATTTGCGATCAGAAGGAAAAGAAGACAGGCTGTTCCTATTTGGTTAACCTGCAGATCAGGTGTGCGGGCGGTGCACAGACTCCAACCGCTGGCTCGGTGCGGATACAAGGTGGTCCGGTGCTCCCGAACACCCCGTGTGTCGGTAACTGGGGGCCCACGTTCAGCGTCGCCATGGAGGCCACTGAATGCGGCAAGAAAGGTACCGTTGCGTTTATGGACTGCTATTCCGACGCGGCGGGTACCCAGTTCCTCTGCACCATCGCTTTGCAGATCAGTTGTAAGCCATGCGGCAAGTGTGAGTTGACCGCGGATGATTGAGGCGCTGCCGCTTTGCGCCGACGGCAGCGGGACGGTGGTGGAGCTGGGCGAGGCGTTCCCGCGAGGAGATGAGGCAGGCGTCGCCCTTACGGCTGGTGTTCGACACCCTGTTCGGCGAGGATGCCACTATCGCGAAGCTGCGCCACCTGCACCAAGCCGTCGCCGTGCTGGCGAAGGTGGTGGGCTGCATCAGGGCGCGGTGGCCGCGGTCAGTGCTGTGCGATCAGCGCTTTGGCAGTCGCGGCAACGGAGTTCGCGTCCCCGATGTCGTGGAACTCTGCACCCTCGGATGCGATCACCTGACGGGCCTCCTCCAACAGATCCTCGGTCAATTCGGACGCATTAGGCGGCGCCGCGCAGACTGCGAAGGCTCGAACGCCCTTCGGGATCTCGATTTCAACGTCCTTGTCTTCGCGTCGGCCAATCATAACGCCGCCATCGCGCATCAGGTGGCCCATCATCCAGGCCCAGCTTCGTACCTCGTTACGGACGGCTTCAGGGTTGTCCTGGTAGAGGGAGAAGCCTTGGATCAGGGCTCGAACGCACCCGTTCGAGACCGTGAAATCGATCTTCGTCGGAACTTCCCTCCACCGTACAGGCGCCATCTCGTGGTAGCCCGTATTCTTCTCGATCTGGTTACGCGTCAATGCCTGCCGGATCGACTTCTTAACCGTGTGCTTCGTTGGATCGCCGGACGAGCGGACCTGCCTCGTGGGGAAGAACGTCTCTTCCAGCGCATCGAGTGCATCCTCGGCCGACTCAGCGAGCATGGGCAAGGGGCGACTCAGCTGTATGCTCGATCGGCGGTCCTGGCTCAGCTTGACGAGCAGCTTCTCGTTGAGCTTCGACCCGCCGCCAGGAGCGCCTTCGCGGGCGACGGCCCACTCTGCTTCATCGGCTAGTGAAACGAGGGGCCTGAGGTAGGCATGAAGCGTTGAAAGCTCGCCGCCGATGAGTCGCGCGCGAGCCGTGCTCAGACGGTGTAGGCGAAGCCCAACACGTGGGTGGCGCCGCGCGACCGCGACCGCCTGGAGGCGCTGTGCCGCTACGCCGCGCGCCCGGCGGTGAGCGAGTCGCGGCTGGCCGAACTGCCGGACGGCCAGATCGGGTACGCGTTGAAGAGGCGTGTCGACGGCGGCCCGAATCCGCGTGATTCCGGCGGTCTG
>JADCBH010000163.1 GCA_020253595.1 Brevundimonas sp. | reverse complement strand
GACGGCGCGGCGTCGGGATGCGGAGGCACGGCTGGCTCGGGCCGACAGCGCGATGGAGGCCGCGCGGCGCGAGCGCGAGGCTCTGGGCGCACTGGAGACGCCAGAGGTGGCGCAGGCGAAGGCTGCGCTAGAGGTGGCGACTGCGGATCTGACTGAAGCACGAACCGAGGTCGAGGCGGCGGAGACCCGACGGGGCGACCTGGCGCGGACCGAGCAGGAGGCGCGCACCGCGGCGCGGGCGGCGGAGGACCGGCTGGGGCGGCTGCAGACCGAGGCGCGGGGGCTGGCGTCTCTGCTGGTCACGACGCGTCGGGATCACCCTCCCGCGCTGGAGAAAGTCTCGGCGGCCAAGGGATACGAGGCGGCGCTGGCGGCGGCGCTGGGCGAGGATCTGGACGCGGCGCTCGACGCGAAGGCGGCGGCCTACTGGGGCGGGGCGGCGGTCCCCTCCCCCGCCTGGCCGGCGGGCGTAGAGCCTCTGGCTAACGTGGTGGAGGCCCCGGAGGCTCTGGCGGCGCGGCTGGCCCTGTGCGGGGTAACGGATCGGGCAACTGCGGCGGGTTTGGCCAAAGCTCTACCGCCCGGCGCGCGTTTGGTGACGAAGGAGGGCGACCTTTACCGCTGGGACGGCTTCGTCAGCCGAGCCGAGGCGCCGCGCCCCGCCGCCGTGCGTCTGGCCCAGCGGACGCGGCTGTCGGAACTGGAAGCCGAGATCGATACGGGCAAACCGGCGCTGGAGGCCGCGCAAGGCGCGCTGAAGGCGGCGACGGAGGCGTTCCGGGCGGCCGAAGACGCGGTCAAGGCGGCCCGACTGAAGCCATTTACGGCTGACAAGGCGGTGGCGAGCGCGCGTGAACGCGTCGAGACGCTGGGCCGCGAACAGGCCCGGCGAGAAGCCCGCGCCCAGGCGCTGGACGAGAGCCTGACCCGGCTTTCGGCCGAGCGGGACGCGGCCGAGGCCGCACTGGCTGAAGCTGCCACCGAAGGTGCGTCAGGCGAGACGCTCGATACGCTCAAGACCGAGCTGGCCGGGGCACGGGCGGCGGCGGAGATGGCGCGGGCGGCCTCCGCAGCAGCGCGGGCGGATCGGGATGCAGAGGCGCGCGAACGCAGCGGGCGAGAGCAACGGCTGGCCTCGATCACGCGCGAGCGGGACAGCTGGGCGGCGCGGGCCAAGGACAGCGCGGCGCGGATCACGACGCTGGAAAAAGACGCGGGCCGGACGGCCGCCTTGCTGTCGGAGGCCGAACGCGCGCCTGAGGCCCTGAGCGCCCAGCGGTCCAAGTTGATGGATGGCCTGACGGCGGCGGAAACGCGGCGGAAGGCGGCGGCCGATGCCTTGGCGGTCGCGGAAGGCGAGGCCGGCGACGCGGATCGCGCCAGCCGGGCGGCGGATGCGGCTGCCAGCCAGGCGCGCGAGGCCAGGGCGGGGCTGGCGGCGCGGGCCGAGAGCGCGGCCGAGCGGCTGGCGGAGATGGACGCCCAGGTCCGCGAGACGGCGCAGATGTCGCCGGAAGCCTTGGGTCAGAAGCTGATCGACGATGCCATCGCCCGCCCGCCGGACGCGGCCGGGGCGGAGAGCCTGCTCTACGGGCTGGAGCGCGAGCGCGAGCAACTCGGTCCCGTCAATCTGCGTGCCGAGGACGAGGCGGAGGAATACGGCGAGCGGCTGCAGACCATGCGGCTGGAGCGGTCCGACCTGACCGGGGCCATCGCCCGCCTCAGGGACGGCATCGACGAGCTGAACGCCGAGGGCCGCGAGCGGCTGACTGCCGCCTTCGACGTCATCAACGACAACTTCAAGAGCCTGTTCGAGGCGCTGTTCGGCGGTGGCAAGGCGGAGCTGAAGCTGGTCGAAAGCGACGACCCGCTGGAGGCGGGGCTGGAGATCTATGCCTGCCCGCCGGGCAAGCGTCTGTCGGTCATGAGCCTGATGAGCGGCGGCGAGCAGGCCCTTACGGCGGCCGCCCTGATCTTCGCGGTCTTCCTGGCCAATCCGGCACCCGTCTGCGTGCTGGACGAAGTCGACGCCCCACTGGACGACGCCAACGTGGATCGCTTCTGCCGGATGCTGAACGAGATGCGGAACCGCACGGACACCCGCTTCATCGTCATCACCCACAACCCGGTGACCATGAGCCGGATGGATCGCCTGTACGGCGTGACCATGCCCGAGCGGGGGGTCAGCCAGCTGGTCAGCGTCGACCTGAAGCAGGCCGAAAAGCTGGTCGCCTAACGGCCAGCGGCGGCCTCGGCCAGATCGGCCAGCCGTCGGGCCGCGTCCGGAATCGCGACAGAGCGAGCGGCCGCGCTCATGGAGGCGAGGCGCGCGGGGTCGGCGAGGACGGTACGGACCGCGTCGGTGACGCTGTCGACAGTCAGATTGTCCTCCAGGATCACCTCAGCGGCGGAGACATCGGTCAGCAGCTTCGCGTTGAGGCGTTGATGGTCGTCGGTGGCGATCTTGAGCGGGATCAGGATCGACGGCATGGCTGCGACCGCAAGCTCGGCGCAGGTCGAGGCCCCTGCCCGGCCGATGACCAGATGGGCCGCAGACAGGCGGCTGGCCATGTCGCGGAAGAAGGGGGCCACCTCGGCGTCGATACCGGCCTCGCGATAGATCTGACGGGCCGCCTCCAGGCTCTCTGGACGCGACTGCTGCTGGACCTTCAGGCGGGCGCGGGTCGCCTCGGGCAGCAGGGCGAGCGCTCGGGGCGTGGTTTCTGACAGGATGCGAGCCCCCTGGCTGCCGCCGGTGACGAGGACGCGGATCGGCCCCTCATGAGGCGCAACGTAGGGACGGTCGTAAAGCGCGCGGATGTCGGCGCGGACCGGCGCACCGACCACCTGGGCGCGGGCCTTCACCGACGCCGAGGCCCGCTCCAGCGTCGGAAAGGACGAGGCCACCGTGCCGACATAAGGAGCCAGGATGCGGTTGGTGCGGCCCAGCACCGCGTTCTGCTCATGAATGACGGTCGGGCGTTTTTGCAGGATGGCGGCAATCAGGGCGGGCGCGGAAGGGTAGCCGCCGAAACCAACAACGACGTCAACGCCGAGCATGGCGAACAGCCGTCGTGCCTGGTTCACGCCGCTGACGATCACCGGACCGGCTTTCAGCAGACCCAGGACTCCGGAGCCGGTCGCAGCGTCCAGCGCCAGACGTTCTTCGGCCGGAAAGGCATGTGCGTACTGCTCGCCCCGCTGGTCGGTCGCCAGCACCACGCGCCAGCCGCGCGCGGCCATCTCGCGGGCGAGCGCCTCGGCCGGGAACATATGGCCCCCGGTCCCCCCGGCGGCGACGACGCAGAGCTTGGTCATGGAAACGGGATAGCGGAGGTGGAGCGACCGCGAAACCTCTCGCTTGCCGTTCAGCTACGGCATCAGCATCCGACGCGGGCGATACAGACTGGCTCCGGGCTCATAGGCACCCGGACGCCTGCGGGTGAGCGCGAGCGCGAAGCCCATGGTCAATCCCATGGCCAGCATTGAGGAGCCGCCATAGCTGATGAAGGGCAGCGTCATGCCTTTGGTCGGGATGAGGTTCAGGTTCACCGCGATGTTGATGCAGGCCTGCAACCCGATGAGCATGAACAGGCCGGCCGCCGCCGTCTGTTCGAAGGGATCGTTCAGCAAGCGCGCCTTTCGCATGCCGCGCACGACGATGAAGGCATAAAGGCCGATCATGATGAGGCTGAGCACCAGGCCGAACTCCTCGGCCCCGACCGAATAGATGAAGTCGGTGTGCAGGTCGGGCACAGAGCGCTTCATCACCCCCTCGCCGATGCCGCGTCCGACCAGGCCGCCGGCCCGGATGGCTTCAGACGCCCGGTCGATCTGGTGCGTGTCCTCCGCGCCCGGAGACATGAACTTGGCGACCCGGGACTGCACGTGGGGGAACAGGAGATAGATCGCGGCCATGCCGGCTGCGAACAGCCCACCCAACACGGCGACCCAGCGCAGCGGCACTCCAGCCATGAAGAAGACCGCCATGAAGGTGGTGGTGATCAGCAGCGTCTGGCCGATGTCCGGCTGAATGACCAACAGGGCCACGACAATGGCGTAGGCACCGAAGGCGATCGACACGCCGGGAACCCCCTGCCCCTTCTGTCCTTCAGAGAACATCCAGGCGGCAAAGACGATCAGGGCGGGCTTTGCAAACTCCGACGGCTGCAGGCTGAAGGGCCCCAGGTTCACCCAGCGCGCCGCGCCCTTCACGGTATCGCCGATGAACGGGAGGATCGACATGACCAGGATGGAACCGAGCAGGGCGAGCACGGCGATCCGGCGCACCCCACGCGGAGACAGCAGAGACATCAACAGCATGGCACCCAGGCCGGCCGTCGCCCAGACCATCATCCGCCATGAGTAGTGGAAGGGGTCGGTGATCGACTCGTCCGCCAGGATGGCAGCGGGCGAAGAGGCGAAACTCAGGGCGACGCCGAGACACATCAGGGCCAGCGCCGCGCCCAGCAGACCGCGATCAACCGTCCAGAACCACTTGGCGATGGGGCTGGGGTCGTTGCGGCTGAACGGCGGGACGTAGGAAGTGGCGGTCGCCTCGGTCATGGTTTCTCAACCCTGAACGAAAGGCGTAGCTCCGAGGTTAAGAACGGCGGCGCGGAAGGCCTCTCCGCGCGCTTCGAAATCGGGAAACTGGTCAAAGCTGGCGCAAGCCGGGCTGAGCAGGACGACCTGCGGGCCTTCGGTCTCGGCAGCTTCGGTCGCATCGGCGGCGGCTTGGCGCACAGCGGTGGCCATGTCGCGGCAGATGGTGTGGGGCGTGGAGGACAGGGTGTGGGCGAAGTCCTCGGCCGCCTCGCCGATCAGATAGGCGTGGGCGACACGGGGGAAGAGGTCGGTCAGATCCTCGATCCCGCCGTCCTTGGCGCGACCGCCGGCGATCCAGTAGACGGAGCTGTAGCTGGACAAAGCCTGGCGCGCAGCGTCGGCGTTGGTGGCCTTGGAGTCGTTGATGAAGCGGACGGCGCCGAGGCGGCCGACCTCCTCCATCCGGTGGGCGAGGCCGGGGAAGATCATCAAGCCCTTCACCGCGTCGTCATGGGAGATGCCCAGGGCGCGAGCGGCAGCATAGGCGAAAGCCGCATTCTGGGCGTTGTGGCGGCCGGGGAGAGAACGGGCCGGGGTCAGGTCGAGGAGAGCGTCGGCGGCTGACCTTATCTCGCGACCATCAGCCACCAATTCTCCGCTCATCCCGGCGAAAGCCGGGACCCAGTTCTCTGGGCGATGATCTGGAGAAGCAGCGCCAGATTGTTGATCCAAGACGTTGTGCTCAAGCGAAAGCACTGGGTCCCGGCTTTCGCCGGGATGAGCGGAAGTGAAAACGCGAACTCCGCTGACGCCCTGCTCGGCAAGCCCTTCCGTGATCTGGCGGCTCTCTGTCTCATCGACCCCGACAAGCGCGATCGCGCTGGGCCCCAGCGCCCGAAACAGTCGCGCCTTGGCCGCAACGTAGCCCGCCATGCCGCCGTGACGGTCCAGGTGGTCAGGGCTGATATTGGTCAGGATTGCGACGTCAGGGGAGAAACCGGTCGTCAGGTCCAGCTGATAGCTGGAGACCTCGATGACATAGACCGCGTTAGGCGTTGGGGCGGGAAGCGCCAGAACCCCGATGCCGATGTTGCCGCCGACGTGGACGGTCAGGCCGGCCTGCTTCAGGACCCAGCCGATCAGAGCGGTCGTGGTGGACTTGCCATTGGTGCCGGTGATGGCGACGACCTTGGGACGCTGGCCCTCAGGCAGGGCGGCGAGCGCGCGGGCGAACAGCTCGATGTCGCCGATGACGGGGACGGCGGCGGCCCTTGCCTTGTCCACAGTCCAGTGCGGCTTGGGATGGGTCAGCGGCGCGCCGGGCGAGAGCACCAGAGCAGCGAAGCCTGACCAGTCGGCGACGGTCAGGTCCTGCACGGCGAAGCCTTCGGCCTCGGCCTGCATGCGAGACGAGACGCTGTCGTCCCAGAGCACGGGGTGGGCACCGCCGGCCTTCAGGGCACGGGCGGCGGTCAGGCCGGAGCGACCCAGTCCGAAGACGGCGACGCGGCGCCCCTCGAAGCCGGGGACCGGGATCACCGCAGCTTCAGCGTCGAAAGCCCGATCAGGGCCAGCATGGCTGCCACGATCCAGAAGCGGATCACGACCGTCGATTCCGGCCAGCCCATCTTCTCGAAGTGGTGGTGGATCGGGGCCATCAGGAAGATGCGCTTCCTGGTGGCCTTGAAGTAGGCGACCTGGATCATGACCGAGGCGGCCTCGATGACGAACAGGCCGCCGACGATGCCCAGCACCAGCTCGTGCTTGGTGGCGACCGCGATGGAGCCGAGCGCGCCGCCCAGAGCCAGCGATCCCGTGTCGCCCATGAAGATCTTCGCCGGCGGGGCGTTGTACCAGAGGAAACCCGTGCCCCCGCCGATGATGGCGGCGCAGAAGATGGCCAGTTCGCCCGAGCCCGGCACGTGGTGGACGCCCAGGTAGTCCGAGAAGATGAAGTTGCCGACGAGGTAGGCGATGATGCCGAAGGCGGCGGCGGCCATCATCACCGGCACGATGGCCAGACCATCCAGGCCATCGGTAAGGTTCACGGCATTGGAAAAGCCCACGATCGTGAAGGCGGCGAAGGCGACGTAGAACCAGCCGATGTTCAGCAGAACGTCCTTGAAGAACGGGAAGGCAATCGAAGTCTCGAGGAACGGTGACGTCGGCGAACGCGTCATCCAGAGCACCACCAGGATGCCGGCGACGACCGAGACCGCGATCTGGGCGGCCAGCTTCTGCTTCGACGTCAGGCCGGCCGAGGTCTGCTTGGTCACCTTGGCGTAGTCATCGACAAATCCCAGCACCCCGAAGGCGGCAGTCACCCCCGACACGATCCAGATGTAGGGGTTGGTCAGGTCTCCCCAAAGGAAGACCGCCACGCCGATTCCCGCCAGGATCATGAGGCCGCCCATGGTGGGCGTGCCAACCTTCGAGAGATGGCTGACGGGCCCGTCGGCGCGGATCGGCTGACCCTTGCCCTGCTTGACCCGCATCCAGTTGATGAAGCGGCTTCCCATCGCGACCGCGACGATCATGGCCGTGGCCATGGCCAGCGCCACCCGCACCGTCTGGTACTGGATCAGGTTGAGCAGGGGGTAATCCTGCGCAACATCGGCGTAGTAGAGGTAGAGCAGGTAGAACATCAGGCCCCCGGAACTTCGTCCCGCTCTAGCCGCAGCAGGGCGGCCGCCACAAGCGATGCCTTGGAGCCGTTCGACCCCTTGACCATGACGATGTCGCCCGGACCGACGAGATCGCGGGCCTGATCGGCCAGATCCGAGGCGGTCGGAGCCCAGACGCCTCGCCGCTCGGGCGTGACGGCCTCGTAGAGATGGCGCATCTCTGTCCCTGCGGCGTGGACGACATCGATAGCGGCGGCCTCGATCGGCTCGGACAGACCCGCATGGAGGGCCCGGGACTGATCGCCCAGTTCGAGCATGTCGGTCAGGACCACGACCCGACGTCCGCCGCGTTCGACAGGCTTGGCTCCCAGCGACAGGAAGCCGGCCTTCATGGACAGCGGATTGGCGTTGTAGCTCTCATCAATCAGGGTGAAGGCACCGCCCTGGATATGGACCGTGCGGATTTCGCCGCGGCCGGATAGGGGCGAGAACTCGCCAAGAGCAGCGAGCGCCGTCTCGACCGTTACATCGAGGGCATCCAGCATCAGGATTACGGCCAGGCTGTTCAGTCCCCAGTGGAAGCCGGACTGCTTCAGCGGGAAGACGTGGGTGCGGCCCCAGATCTCGGCGGTCACGCGGGCACCGCCATCGAAGGGGCTGAAATCGATCAGCCGTGCGTCGTGGAAGGTCTCCGATCCAAAGGTCGCGACGCGCGCCCCGACATGCAGGGCGGCCTGATGCAGGGTGTCGAACCAGGGATTGTCGCCGTTGACGATGGCCAGACCACCGGGACCCAGTCCCTGGAAAATCGCGGCCTTTTCTCTCGCGACCCCGGCCTCGCCATCGGAAAACGCCTCGATGTGGACCGGGCCGACCGTCGTCACGCAGGCGGCGTGGGGCTGGACCATCTTCGACAGGGGCGCGATTTCGCCAGGCGCGTTCATGCCGATCTCGAAGATGGCGCGCTCCACCGTCTGCGGCATACGGGCGAGCGTCAGGGGCACGCCGATGTGGTTGTTGTAGCTCTTGATTGACGCATGGGCCGGACCGGCGAGGTCCAGACCCGCCTTGATCGCCTGGGTCACGCTGGTCTTGCCCACGCTGCCGGTCACCGCGCCCCGGCGGATGTGGGGGGCCCGGTCGCGGGCGGCGGCACCGAGGGCCTCCAGCGCTTTCAGGGTGTCGGGCACGACGATGCAGGGACCGCCGTCGACGGGCCGTTCGACCAGGGCCCCGGCCGCGCCCGCCTCGAAGGCCGAACCGGCGAAGTCATGACCGTCCCTTGCGCCCTTCAGGGCCAGGAACAGGTCGCCGGGCTTGATCTCACGGCTGTTGTAGGTGAGCCCGGAGGCGTCGAAGACGCCGCCTTCGATAAGGCCACCCGTGGCCAGGGCGATTTCCTGCGCCGTCCACAGCGGCGGATGGGTGTCAGGCATGGATGCGTAGAGCCTCGGCGACTTCGTTGGCGTCGTCGAAGGGGTGGGTCACGCCGCCGACGATCTGACCCTGTTCATGCCCTTTTCCAGCGACGACGACCACATCTCCGTCCTTCATCATGCCGATGGCCTCGCGAATGGCGGCGCGGCGATCGCCGATCTCCAGCGCGAAGGGGCAGCCCGTACGAACCTGGGCACGGATCGCCTCGGGGTCTTCGGATCGGGGATTGTCGTCGGTGACGATGGCGATGTCGGCCAGACGCCCAGCAATCTCGCCCATCAAGGGCCGCTTGCCCTTGTCCCGGTCTCCGCCCGCGCCGAAGACGACGATCAGGCGGCCCGTGGCGTGGGGGCGCAGCGCCTTCAGCACTGTCTCCAGACCGTCCGGCGTATGGGCATAGTCGACATAGGCCTCGCCCCGCCCCGAGCCGCCCTCGATGCGCTGGAGCCGGCCGGCCGCGCCGGTGATATGCTCCAGCGCCGCCAGCGTCCGGCCGGCGTCCTCGCCCGCCGCGATGCACAGACCCGCGGCGACCAGGGCGTTCGAGGCCTGGAAGGCACCGGCGAGCGGCAGCAGGACCTCGTGGCGTTCGCCGTGCACGTCAAGGATAAGGCGCTGGCCTTCGGGCACGGCGCGGCGTTCGATCAGGCTGAGATCGCGGCCGCGTTCCCCGACAGCCATGACGCCAAGGCCCGACATGATCGAGGCCGAGGCAAATTCCGAGTAGGCGTCGGAATCGGCGTTTAGCACGGCGGTGCGGCCGCGCGGCAGCAGGGTCTCGAACAGGCGCAGCTTGGCCTCGCGATAGGCCTCCATGGTGCCGTGATAGTCGAGGTGGTCCTGGGTCAGGTTGGTGAAGGCGGCGGCCTTCAGCGTCACGCCGTCAAGGCGGCGCTGGTCGATGCCGTGCGACGAGGCCTCCAGCGCCAGATGGGTCACTCCGCCCTCGGCGAGGGTGGCCAGCAGGCGAGCGGCATCGGCGGCGTCGGGGCTGGTAAGCCCGGGCGGGGTCAGAGCCTCGGTGACCTTGCCCGATTGAGCGACGACGCCAAGCGTGCCCATGCTGGCCGACTTTCGGCCCAGCACGGCCCAGATCTGGCGGCAGAAGGCGGCGACCGAGGTCTTGCCGTTGGTGCCAGTGACGGCGACGCAGGTCGCGGGCTGGGCCCCATAGAAGCCGCGCGCGGCAAGGGCATAGGCCCGGCGCACATCGCCAGAGCGCACCAGCAAGGGCGCCACTCCATCGGGCGTGTCCTGAGGCGCGAGGACAGCGGCTGCGCCCTGTGCGAGGGCCTGGGGGATGAAGGCACGGCCGTCGGCGGCGGTACCCGGCAGGGCGACGAACAGATGGCCATTCGTGACCTTGCGGCTGTCGGCCGTGACCCCCGTGATCATGGGATCGGAAGCGACCTCCCGCTTCAGGAGATCAGACAGACGGACGGGGCTTGCCGGGCCCGTCATGGGGTTGCCTCGACGGGTGCGGGCGGATCGATCCGGCGCTGGACCCCGAGGAAACCCGCGATGCGGTCGATGACCCGACCCACCACCGGCGCGGCGACCGCACCGCCCAGACGCGAGCCCTGGCTGGGTTCATCGACAAGCACGAACACGACGTAGCGACGCGTGGTGTCGGGACCATCCGCGGGGAAGACCGAAGCGAAGGAGCCCACGCCGTGCGAGGCGTCATAGCGGCCGTTCACCAGCTTGTTGGCCGAGCCGGTTTTGCCGCCGACCCTCAGGCCCTCGGCGTCAGCCGAGCGACCCGAGCCGCGCAGGACATTGGCGCGCATCAGCTCGCGGATGGCCGATGAGGTCTCGGCGGTGACGATCCGGCGGCCTTCGTCGCCTGTGCCTCCGCGACGCAAGGTCAGGGGCCGATAGATCCCGCCATTGACCAGCGCCGCCGTCGCCGCCGTCATCTGCAGCGGGGTGATCATGATGCCGTAACCGAACGACAGTGAGGCGCGGGTCGAGTCGTCCCACTGGCGCGGCTGACGCGGGCGGGCGCTTTCCCTCAACTCGATCGGGGCAGCGTCCAGCAGACCCAGACGCTGGAAGTAGTCGCGCATCGTGTCGGCACCCATCTCGACGGCCAGACGCGAGGTGCCGATGTTGGAGGAATGGATGAAGACCTCCTCCAGCGACAGGATCTTGTTGGTCGCATGGAAGTCGGCGATCCGGCGATTGCCGATGAAATACGCCTGCGACGCATCAATCATGGTGTCGAGGTCCGCCCTGCCGGTATCGAGCGCAGCCGCGACAGTGAAGGTCTTGAACACCGAGCCCATTTCGTAATGGGCGGAGGTGACGCGGTTCAGCGTCGCCCCCTCCGGAGCGGAGCCCCGGTGATTGGGATCAAAAGTCGGCCATGACGCCATGCCGAGGATTTCGCCGGTGGTAGCATCGGCCACGACGCCCACAGCACCCTTGGCCCCGGCCTCGGTCGCAGCGACGGCAAGCTCGTTCTCCAGCACACCCTGAACACGCAGATCGATAGACAGAGCGAAGTCCTGACGCTGGGCCCCGGCCTGACGGATCGCGTCGTTGAAGGCCAGCTCAGAGCCGGAGACGCCCTGCCCGCCGGTATCCGCCGCGCCTATGACGTGGGCGGCGGAGGTCCCCAGAGGATAAACGCGGCGATCCTCAGGCTCAAAGGAGACGCCGCCAAGGGCCAGGGCATGCACGGCCTGCCGCTGGGCCGGCGTCAGCCCGGGCTGGACGATCAGGCGACGCTCACCGTTCAGGACACGACGCAAGCGGCTCGCCGATACCTCGGGGAGGGCCCGACGAATCTGGCGGAAAGCGGCTTCGCGGTCCCAGACTTCGGACGGGTCGATGTAGAGGCCGTAGTGGGTGATGTTGGTCGCCAGAAGCGCGCCATTGCGATCGGTCAGGTCCGCTCTCTGAAGCGCGCCAGCGGCCGAGTGGACCCCGGTTGCCCCTGCGGGGACAAACAGGGCGGCGCGGGTGGCTCCGGCGGCAAGAAGCACGAAAGCCGCGATGAACACGGCCTGGATGACGACGATGCGGACGCGGGTGTCCTCTTCCGGCTTGGCGTCGGCGCGCGCGCGCTCAAAGGCATGCTCGACGAACCAGATCGCCTCAGACAGCCAGCGCAGCCAGGGCGATACCGCCGAGGTGACCGGACGTGAGGTCGGCGCGGGACGGAAGGCGCGGTGATCCTGAATCGTCATCGCACCGGCTCCTCTGCGGGAGCAGCGGCCGCGGGAGCGGTCGCGGAGGCCTCGACCTGGGCAGCTGCGGCATCGGCTGGGGCGGCCCCGGACGACGGTTCAGCGGGCGCGACAGGTGCGGGCTCAGGCAGCGGGACCAGACTGTCGAGCGCGCTCTCGTCGGCCTGATGTTTCATCTCGACAGGGGCGAGACCCGCCGATCGCGACAGCACTTCCAGACGGGCCGGTTGTTCCAGTCGCGCGGCCTCGGCGCGGAGCAGGCGGACCCTCTGACGGGTCTCGGCGATTTCGCGCTCCAGCTGGCTGATGCGGGCGCTCTCGCGAGCAGCACCAGCCTTGGCCACGTAGACCGACAGAACCAGGGCCGCCACGACGACCAACAGGATGATCTCGATCCAGCGAATGCCGCGAACCTTCCAGTCGAACAGGGCCTGGACCGGGTTACGGGTCATGCCGCCGCCCTCCAGGCCGGAGCCTCGGTGCGCACGGCCGCGCGCAGGCGGGCTGAGCGGGCGCGCGGGTTGGTGGCCAGCTCGGCCTCTCCGGCCTCGCGGGCTCCCTTGAAGGCCAGGGTGAAGCTGGGCTTTCGGGTCTCGACTGCGACCGGGGCGTGACGCGATCCGCCGGGCGCATTGCCGCTGCGCTCGGTCAGGAAGGCCTTCACGATGCGGTCTTCCAGCGAGTGGAAGGTCACGACCGCCAGACGGCCGCCGGGCGACAGGGTGGCCTCGGCCGCCTCCAGGCCTGCGGTCAGTTCACCCAACTCATCGTTCACGGCAATGCGCAGCGCCTGAAACGTGCGGGTGGCAGGATGAGTGGGCGCGCCGCGCCGGCCGCCCAGCGCCTTCTCGACCACCTCGGCCAGATCCAGCGTGCGGGTGAAGGGTGCGCTTGTGCGACGCCTCAGGATGGCCGTGGCGATGCGACCCGACTGCCGCTCCTCGCCATAGAGCTTCAGGATATGGGCCAGCGGCCCGTGGTCCCAGGTGTTCACGATGTCGGCGGCGCTCTCGCCCTCGCCGGACATGCGCATATCGAGAGGCCCGTCGCGCATGAAGGAGAAGCCG
>JADCBH010000162.1 GCA_020253595.1 Brevundimonas sp. | reverse complement strand
GAAGAAGGCCGCTGAAGGCGCAGCCTGACGCGCTTAGCGAACTTGATACACAAGGGCCCGGCGGGAAATCCGTCGGGCCCTTTTCGATTTTGCTATCGTCCGGTCTCGGCTGCCGCAATAATCGGCGTCACGTCGCAGAGGACTTCTCATGATCACGCTTATCGTCATCGCCGTCATCGTCGCGATCCTCGCCTTCGTGGTGATCGGTTCGTACAACAAGCTCGTGGCGCTGGATCAGCGCGCCGACCAGTCGTTCGCCGACATTGACGTCCAGCTGAAGCAGAGGAACGACCTGATCCCCAATCTGGTCGAGACCGTGAAGGGCTATGCCTCGCACGAGCAGGGCACGTTGAACGCCGTGACCCAGGCCCGCGCCGCCGCCGCCGGGGCCACCAGCGTCAACGACAAGGTCACGGCCGACAACATGATGACGGCGGCGCTTGGCCGGCTGTTCGCCGTCGCCGAGGCCTATCCGGACCTCAAGGCCAACACCAACTTCCTGGAACTGCAGCGCGAGCTGAGCGATATCGAAAACAAGCTCGCCGCTGCGCGTCGCTTCTTCAACAACGCCGTGGCCGAGTTCAACGCCGTGCGCGCCCAGTTCCCGACCATTCTGTTCGCTGGCATGTTCGGCTTCGGTCAGGAAAAGCCCTTCTTCGACGTGGGTGCCGGTGACCGTGAGGCCATGAACGCCGCGCCGCCGCAGGTGAAGTTCTAACTCCTGATGCGCGCCGTCGGTCTTCGGACCCACATCTGGGCCAACAACACCCGCTCGGCCCTGCTGCTGGCGGGCTTTCCCGTCATGCTGATCGGCGTGATCTTCGGGATTCAGCTGATTCTGATGGGTGTGGGCTACTTGCCCAACTCCGGGGGAACGCTGGAGCAGGACATCGCGCTCGCGGCGTCCATGTTGTGGGGCACGATTCCCCTCGCCGTCGTCGTGGCAGGGATCTGGTTTGCCATCGCCTGGTTCGGCAATCAGGCGATCATCGACGTCATGACCGGCGCGCGAAAGGTCGAGCGGACGTCGGAGCCCGAGCTCTACAACCTGCTGGAAAACCTCTGCATCTCTCGGGGCCTCACGACCCCGACCCTGCGGATCATCGAGCAGCAGGAACTGAACGCCTATGCCTCGGGGTTACGCGAAGGCCATTACAGCATCACGGTCACGCGCGGCCTGATGCAGGCCCTGACCCGTGACGAGATGGAGGCCGTGCTGGCCCATGAACTGACGCACGTCATCAACAAGGACGTGCGGACCATGGTGATCGCCTCGATCTTCGCCGGCATCATCACCGTCATCGCCGAGCTGACGTTTCGGGGGTTGTTTTATCTGCGGGGCGGCAAGGACAACAAGAATGCCGGGCCGCTGCTGCTGATCGGTTTCGGAATCGCACTGGTGGGCTTCGCCCTCGCCGTCGTCATTCGCCTGATGCTGTCGCGGTCTCGCGAGTTCGTTGCCGACGCTGGGGCGGTCGAGCTGACCAAAAACCCCGACGCCATGATCTCGGCGCTGCGCAAGGTCGAGGGCCGCTCCTTCGTCATGGCCCCCGACGAGGTCCAGGGCATGTTCCTGGACAACCGCAAGGAAGGCTTCCTGGACGGCCTGTTCGCGACCCACCCGTCCATCGACAAGCGGGTCGAAGCCCTCATGCGCTTCGGTGGCGGTCGCGATCCCGGCCCGCTGAGCGACCAGCCCCAGGTGTCAGGCACGGCAGTGCCGACTTCTGCCTAGATGAGGAAAACCGTGACGATGGTGGGTGATGTAGGGTTCGAACCTACGACCCGCTGATTAAGAGTCAGCTGCTCTACCAACTGAGCTAATCACCCGAACCATTCGTCACGGCGACGACCCCGAGGTCTCGCCGTCATCGCGGGCGACACGGAGTGAGGCACGCGCGGGAGGGGCGGACATAGAGACAATGATCCCTTCTGGCAAGGGATATCGAGGGCGGTTCCTCTGTGTCGCAGGGCCGTCTAGCATCGCCGGTGAATCGCCCGGCAGGGGCGGGGGAGAGAACGCATGGCCTTCTGGAACCGGCGCAAATCGATCGACCTGATGCAGGGCGCAGGCGACGGGCCGCGCCTCAAAGCCACGCTCAGCTGGTATCACCTGATCGCGCTTGGCGTGGGGGCCATCGTCGGGACCGGGATCCTGACGCTGATAGGCGTCGGCGCAGGGCTGGCGGGGCCGGCGGTCATGATCAGCTTCGCCCTGGCGGGCCTGGTCTGCGCCTGCGCGGCGCTGGCCTACGCAGAGCTGTCCACCATGATGCCGCAGGCGGGCAGCGCCTATACCTATTCCTATGCCGTGCTCGGCGAGTTGCTGGCGTGGATCGTGGGGTGGAGCCTGATCCTGGAGTATTCGCTGGTGGTGTCGGCGGTGGCCGTGGGCTGGTCCGGATATGCCGTGGGCTTCCTGACCGGGCTCGGCATCGACCTGCCCACCGCGCTGACGGTCGGGCCACACGTCCCGGGCGGGATCGTCAACCTGCCGGCCGTCTTCATCATCGCCGTCGTGACGGGACTGCTGCTGCTGGGCACGCGCGAGAGCGCGACGCTGAATGCCATCCTGGTGGTCATCAAGGTCGCGGCCCTGATCGCCTTCGTGGCCATCGCGCTGCCGGCTTTTGACAGCGCCAACTTCACACCCTTCATGCCCAATGGCTTTGGCGCGCCGTTCGTCCAGACTGGCGTCATGGCGGCGGCGGCCATCATCTTCTTCGCCTTCTACGGCTTCGACGCCATTTCGACAGCAGCGGAAGAGGCCAAGCGGCCCGAGCGTGATCTGGCGATCGGCATCGTCGGTTCCATGGTGATCTGTACGGCGCTTTATCTGGTCGTGGCCGCCTCGGCGATCGGGGCGCGTCCAGTCGAGAGCTTCGCGGCCAGCCCCGAGCCGCTCGCCCTGATCCTGCGCGAGATGGGGCAGGGGACGGCGGCGCAGTGGATCGCGGCCTCGGCTGTGATCGCTCTGCCGACGGTGCTTCTGGCCTTCCTCTTCGGGCAGAGCCGCATCTTCCTGGGCATGGCGCGCGATGGGCTTCTGCCGACCCGTCTGGCCAAGATCTCCAGCCGGGGCGTCCCGGCGGTCGTGACGATCTTTACGGCCATCGTCGTGGCGGCCCTGGCCGGCATCATGCGTCTGGATGAACTGGCGTCCCTGGCCAATGCCGGAACCCTGGCGGCCTTCACGGCCGTTGGGGTCTGCCTGATCGTGCTTCGCCTGCGCGACCCGAACCGGCCGCGGAAGTTCAAGGCTCCGTTGTTCTGGCTGGTGGGCGGGATCACCATCATCGGCTGCATCGTCTTCTTCCTGAGCCTGCAGCCGCGCACCCAGTTCTGGTTCCTGGTCTGGAACGCGGCGGGGCTGGTCGTCTACTTCCTGTGGTCGGCGCGGAATGCCCGGCTGGCCAAGGCCCCCCACGAGGCAGCCTGATGTCTCGCCGCGACCTTACCGGCGCGGTGGACTTCTCGGTGCTCGATCATACGACGGGCGGCGACGATGCGGTGTCCGAGGAGATCCTCGGCCTGTTCGTGCAGCAGGCCGAGGTCTGGTCACCCCTGCTCGATATCCGCGAGGATGGCTGGCGCGATGCGGTGCACACGCTGCGAGGCACTGCGGCGGGGATTGGTGCCAGGCATCTTGCCGAGGTCTGCGCTGTCGCGGAAGCAGCGGAGAAGGCAGACGCTCCCCCGCTGCTGGACCGCGTCCGCGATGCGCTAGACGCCGCGCTGGCAGATGTTGCGGCGTGGCGACATGAGCTCATGCTTAGGTCACTCAGGGCCTGAACATTCCTCGAAAGGCCTGCCTCGGCGGCCCATTGGGTTCATCGGGGCGTTGCCGCGCCGGGGGCATCCGTGCAGATCAGAACTGCGCCACCGAGATAGGATCGACGGTTCGGGCAGGGGGTTTCTGCCGTCGCCGTCGACCGCGCGATGGCAGCCGTCGTCGCTGTGCTTCGCGCCGTGCGATTTGGGCGGCATGCGCCCTGGGCGTCAAAGGCAGCACGGCCCCATGCGAACGTCAGGGTGCCGCCTTCGCAGGCTCTGGGGCGAGCTGTCTGGGTCTGCTCGCGCGGTGCCGCATCGACGGCATGGGCCGCCAGAACGCCAGCGAGAACGGCGAAGACTGCAAGGGGGGTTGTGGCTTTGGGCATGGACCTGTTCTCTAGAAGTTGTCGATGGACCCCGCATGAGCCTCATGACTGCCTTCCCGCCACCCGAACTGGACGAACGACCGACTGGCAGGATCAACGACCGGGCTTCGGTGAGGCTTCTGGTCGCGGCGATCTGGTTGGGCTTTGGCGGCCTGCTTTGGCTGCTGCTGAGATCCACTGAAGGGAACATGAAGGCCGCGATTCTTGCGGGTGCAATCACCGGTTCCGCAGCCGCCACGGCGCATGCGTTCATCGCAGCGCATGGCTGGCATTCCGCAGGCCCATGGCGATGGCCGGCAATGGCGGTCGTCCTGGCTTTGTGCACCGGGGTCGCCCATGCCCTTCTGTCCCAACTGGGCATGGTTCAGAGCTTCACGCAGGACCTGCTGAACCTGACCATGGTGAGCGGCATCGCTCTGGCCATCAGAGAGGCCTGGGTGGGACGTCGGGCACGCCTCCAACTGGCCGACGAGGCGCGCCGCAGAGCCGAGGCCGAGGCCCGGCTCGCCGAAGGCCGGCTTAGGCCGACAGGTCTGCTCGCCGTCAAGGTCGGACATACCGAGCGGATGATCGATCCTGCGGAGGTCTCCCATGTCGAGGCCGAGGGGAATTTCGCCGTGTTGAACCTCCGGGACGGGCGCCTTTTCGTCTCAGAACCCCTGAAGGATCTTGTCGAACGCCTGAGCCCCTATGGATTCGTGCGGGTGCACAAATCCCACGCGGTCAATGCGGAGTGGATCGAGGCGCGACGGCGAGACGCGGTCGTGTTGCGCGGCGGGGCGACCCTCACCGTCGGTCGGGCCTACCGGAGTTAGCTGCGCGTGCGGTCGTAGACCGAGAATTCGTGCGCGATGCAGCGGTCGATCAGGGCGCGCCAGACGGGCTCGGCAATATCCGGTGACAGGTGCTGGGCCTGGGCGGCCGCAAGAACCTTGGCCACCACGTCCTCGATGCGGGCCTCATCATGGACGGCGTCGCG
>JADCBH010000161.1 GCA_020253595.1 Brevundimonas sp. | reverse complement strand
GGACGCGCGGTCTTGCGAACCGCATCGGTCATGACTTGAAGCAGGGCAGAGGCGAGGGCCATTCGGGAATCTCCTGGTCCAGCGATCCTGAAAAGGCGAAGCGCCCGGATCGTTGGAGAAGTTCAGTGCTCGCCCCGGAGGGCCGTTCGAAAGATCAGTCCGCGCGGCGGACGTATTCGCCTGTGGCGGTGTCGACGATGATACGCTCGCCCGCAGACATATAGGGCGGGATCATGATGCGCACGCCGTTGTCAGCGATCGCGGGCTTGTAGGACGACGAGGCGGTCTGTCCCTTCACCGTCGGCTCGGTCTCGGCGACCGTCAGCGTGACCTGGTCAGGCAGCGAAAGGCCGATCGGGCGCTCCTCGTGCATCTCGATGACGACCTTCATGCCGTCCTGGAGGTACGGAATGGAGTCCTCGCCGACCCAGTCCTTCTGCAACTCGATCTGCTCGTAGGTATTGTCATCCATGAAGACGAGGGCGTCGCCCTGCTCGTACAGGAAGGAAAAGTCCTTCTGCTCCAGCGTGACGCGCTCTACCTTGTCCTCGGAGCGGAAGCGCTCGTTCAGCTTGTTGCCCGTTTCCAGGTTCTTGGCCTCGACGTTGGCGAAGGCACCGCCTTTGCCGGGCTTGACGTGGCTGGCCTTTGTGACGACCCAGAGGCCGCCGTTGTGCTGGAGCACCATGCCGGGCTTGATGGTGTTGCCGTTGATTTTCGCCATGAGGGGATCGCTGGAGCTGGAGCTGGAGCGCGGCCACGACGGCCAGCGCGAATTCGGGCGCGATCCCTAGAGGAAGCCGCCCGGGAGGGCAAGGCGAGGGCGTCTGGTGCATACTTGTGATGACCTTGAGTGCGCTTCAGGCGCTGACAGGTCTTGGCCAAATGCCGGATCAGAGAAGTTCATCCTTGGCGATCGAAAGATCGGCGGGGTCGTAGGTATAATCGAGAAGGTCACCCGGCTTGCAGTCGAGCGCGGCGCACAGCCGGGCCAGGGTGGAGAAACGGATCCCCTTCACCTTACCCGAACGGAACAGAGACATCTGGGTTTCGCTGAGGCCGATCTCGGCTGCGAGGTCGCGAGCCTTCAAACCTCGTCTGACGATGAGAGCGTCCAGGGTCACTCGCACGGGCATCAGATCATTTCGTCCAGTTCAGCCTGCACGCGTCCCGCCTGATCGACCACTCGACCGAGGAGATACAGTGCCCCGCCAATCATGCCGAGCGTCATGGCTCCCACATCGAAGTTCAGATATCCGCCGCGGATCTCGCCGACCACCCTCAGGGCATTGGTTACGACAAAGACGCTCAGCACCCCGCCCGCGCCGAGAGCCAGTCCGACTTTACGCAGCGTGCCGGCGAGCGTCGGCTGGATAAGCCGTCCCCGTGAGACCTCGCCAAGGCCCTGACCGATCGCCCAGACGCCATAGAGATAGCAGACCGTCGGAAGAGCAAAGACGGACGTTCCAATCACACCCTCGCGGACAACGCCGTCGCGCATCCAGAGAAGCAGCGGAAAGATGATGTGGATCAGCGCCAGGAGGCCACCGACGCTGACCACCATGAAGATCGCAAGCCATCGGTACTGCGCACACAGGCGGCGAAAGGCGGCGGCGTCGTGGGTCGGCATGGCGTCCTGTCTCTGACTTTTCTTTAATCTTGACTTAAAGTCCGACGCTTCGCAAATTTATGTCAGACTTAAAGCTGGAGCGAGCGATGGCGACAATCGAAACCGAGGGCCTGACCCGTCGCTTCGGCCGGCGCACGGCGGTGAACGCCGTATCGATGTCGGTGCCTGAAGGCGCGGTCTACGGCTTCCTCGGACGGAACGGCGCGGGCAAGACCACGACACTGAAGATGCTGCTGGGCCTGCTCAAACCCACGGTCGGCATCGCCCGGATCGCCGGGTTGGACGTCGCGCGCGATCGCATTGCGGCGGCGCGGCGGACGGGCGCGCTGCTGGAGGCGCACGGT
This sequence comes from Brevundimonas sp., assembly GCA_020253595.1. Classification (GTDB taxonomy): domain Bacteria; phylum Pseudomonadota; class Alphaproteobacteria; order Caulobacterales; family Caulobacteraceae; genus Brevundimonas. Next base: position 3,248 of record JADCBH010000161.1, on the reverse strand, counting down.
TTCTATGCCAACCTGACTGGTCGGGAGAATCTCGACCTGACCCGCTCACTCCTCGGCCTGCCCCGTGCTGAGATCGATCGGGTTCTGGACGTCGTCGACATGAGGGCGGACGCCGGGCGACGAGTCGGCGGCTACTCGTTGGGCATGCGGCAAAGAATTGGTCTCGCTCGCGCCATGCTAGGGGCACCGCCTGTCCTGATCCTCGATGAGCCGACCAACGGCCTCGACCCGGATGGCATCTCCGACATGCGGCGGTTCCTTAGGACCTTGCCAGAGAGGGCAGGGGCTACTGTGCTCTTGTCCAGTCACTTGCTCGGCGAGATCGAACAGACCGCGACCCATGTCGGCATTCTCTCGGAGGGGCGGTTGGTGCTTGAAGGAGAACTGGCGCGGTTGAAGGCCGATCTCGCCCCCGAGATTGGCCTGAGGGTCGATGACCCCTCTCGGGCCCGGGCGGTTCTCGCGAGCCACGACCTGACCGTGGAGGACCATTCGGAGGGCCTGACGCTACGTCTGCGACCGGGAAGCGATCACGAGGCCGCCACGGCCGCGGTCAATCGCGACCTCGTCACAGCTGGAGTCGCGGTCTTCGCGCTCGCGCCGCGCGCCCGGTCGCTGGAAGGGATCTACCGCACCGTCAGTGTCGCCCCGAAAACCCGCGATGAGGAGATCGCCTGATGCTGTCCGTTCTCTCGGTGGAAATCCGCAAACTGAACCGTTCCCTGGCCCTCTTGCTGGCGCTGGCAGCCCCCTGCCTGATCGGCATTTTCGCCTTCTTCAATATCAGTCGCTTCGACCAACCTGGTCCCTGGAGCCAGTGGATGACGACGTCGGTCGGGATCTGGGCCTTCTTCATGCTGCCGATGAGCGTGACGGCCCTGACAGCGCTTGTCGCCCAGATGGAGCATGCGCCCCGATCCTGGGAGCATCTGCGCAGTCTGCCTTTGCCGCGCTGGCGCATCTATGCGGCGAAGCTCTCGTGCGTTCTGGGCCTGATCGTGTTCATGAGTGTGCTCAACCTGGGCATCAGCTATGGCGCGGTCGAGTTGGCGGCTGTGCTGAAGCCAGCGATCCGACCGACGGGTAGTCCCGATCTTGCGGGCACAGCCTGGCTGCTGGTCAAGGTTCTGGCCGCCGCTCTCCTGATGATCGCGATCCAGTTCTGGGCGGCCATGCGTTTTTCAAGCTTTGTGCCTGCGCTCGCCCTCGGGATCGGCGGCACCTTCTTCGCCGTGGTCGCCACGGGAGCCAAGGAGGGTGTCTTCTTTCCCTGGCAGATGGCGGTGAATGTGTTCGTCGAGGGCTGGCGGCACGACACGGCCATGTGGCTGGGCGGCGGTTTGGGCACGCTCGCCCTGATCGCCGCCGTCCTCCACCTCAGCCGGCGCGAGGTGCTCTGACCTCAACCCCCCGTGGCGCTGTTGTCCGTGGCGATCTCGGTCATCGCGGACTGCAGATAGTTCTGCTCGCCGAGCTGTTCGATCAGCTTGAACTGGGCCTCGAGGAAGTCGATGTGCTCTTCGGTGTCCGACAGGATCTCCATCAGGATCTGGCGGCTGACGAAGTCGGACGACGCCTCGCACTGAGCGATCGCGGCGAGCTGGGCGGCACGCCCGTCGATCTCCAGCTGAAGGTCAGCCCCGAGGCATTCCACGCAGCTCTCGCCGATCTTGAGCTTGTGCAGGTCCTGCATGTTCGGCAGGCCATCGAGGAAAAGGATGCGCTTGATCAGCTTGTCGGCGTGTCGCATCTCGCCGATCGACTCGTCGTAGACGATCTGGCCGAGGTGCTTCAGGCCCCAGCTCTCGAACATCCGGGCGTGCAGGAAGTACTGGTTGACCGCCGTAAGCTCGTTGGTCAGCACCGCGTTGAGGGTGCGGATGATCGCGGGATCGCCCTTCATGGCCGTCGGCTCCTGAGTGAATCACATGGCGCGGGGAGCGCCTGTTCCTTCGTCATAGCACAGCAAAATGCCGGTTGGGCTCTTGCGAGCCCTTATCACTACATTGATATTGCGAATGATTTTAGGCCGCGATTACTCGGCTGCGAGCGCGAAGGCCTGACGGCTGTCGTCGATCATCTGACGCATTTCGCAGACGCACTTGGCGCACTGTGCCGAACAGCCATTGCGCTCGAACACATCACGGGGTCGCCTAGCGCCCGACTCGATGGCGAGGGCGACATCACGCTGGCGAAGGCCGTTGCAGTTGCAGACGTACACGCGGGGCGCTCGGAAACTCAGTTGCGACTGGTTCTCCATAGCATGTCGGCAGAGGATTGCAACGCATTCTCAAACGCAGTGGTTGACGCCGCGAACCGGCCGTCGCACCTCGGCGCAATGCGTGCCCCCGAATGCCATCTCTATCTGATCACACCGTCGGTTCTTCCGGACCTGGAGGCTTTCGCCCAATCGCTTGAACAGGCGTTGGAGGCCGGCCCGGTCGCGGCGCTTCAGATCCGGCTGAAGCCTGCACCAGACGAGATTGTGGCATCCGCCGTGCGGCGGTTGGCACCGATAGCGCAGGCGAGGGGAGCAGCGGTGATCCTGAATGACAGGCCCGACCTCGCAGCCGCGCTCGGCTGCGATGGCGTGCATGTAGGCCAGTCCGACGCTTCGGTCGCCTCGGCTCGGCGGATCATGGGCAAGACCGCCATGATCGGTGCCACCTGCCACGACAGCCGTCACCTCGCCATGGAAGCTGCCGAAGCGGGCGCTGACTACGTCGCCTTTGGTGCCTTCTTCCCGACCTTGACCAAGGAAACGGCCTATCGGCCCGATCCCGAAATCCTGACGATCTGGCAGGAGGTGATGGAGGTTCCCTGCGTCGCCATCGGAGGTGTCACCGTCGACAACGCGGGGATCCTGGTCGAATCCGGCGCGGATTTCCTCGCCGTGAGCCAGGGCGTCTGGGGATATCCTCAAGGACCTGCCGCAGCCGTCCGAGAGTTCACCAAAATCCTCTCCGCTGCTCCGTAACTTCAGGGGATATTAGGGAGCGCGGGCTTAAGCATGGACGTCGCGTTCCTCCACCGAGTGTCCACCGGATGCCCAACAGCCGTGCTCTGACAGCTTCGGACATCGACATCGCAGCCGGGTCCTCGCTCGTCCGTGGAAGACGGACGGCTACGGCCGCGTCCCTGTTCAATGATCCCCTTGTGCCGATCGCCACGGTCGTCGGCGTGATGCTGCTGACTGTTCTTGCGATCTCGACCGCGAGAACGGCGGGGCTCGTCGCTGCGCTTTGGGC
>JADCBH010000160.1 GCA_020253595.1 Brevundimonas sp. | reverse complement strand
CATCGATCAGGGCGATCAGCAGAAGCTGCCAGCCGAGCGCGGCGGTGGCGATCGTCCAGATCAGGTCGCCGGAGCCGGAGAGTGCGGCCCAGATCCCCACCGCTGCTGCGGCGCATTCGATCAGGATGTAGCGGGGCGAGACGGCGGCCCCGCACATCGCGCATTTGCCGCGCTGGATCAGCCAGCTGAACACCGGAACGAGGTGCCAGGGCTTCAGCGGCTGGCCGCAGCTCATGCAGCGTGAGCGGGCGAGCACGATGTCCTCGTCCCTCGGCATACGGACCGTCACGGCGGCGATGAAGCTGCCGAAAATCAGGCCGAGCAGGCCGAAGGTCAGGGCAAGGACGGGGGCGAGTGTCACGCCCGGTTCCTTAGCCCCCGCCCAGCGCCACCGCCACGCGGTAGGTCACGAAGGCCGCGAGATAGGCGAGGGCGAACATGTAGACGACCATGACCCACATCCACTTCCAGCTGTTCAGTTCGCGCTTCACGACGCCGAGCGTGGCGACGCACTGGGGGGCGAAGACATACCAGGCGAGGAAGGCCAGACCGGTGGCCAGCGGCCACTGGGCCGCGATGGTTGTGGCCAGAAGGCTGCCGGCGGCCTCGGCGTCGGCGATGGCGTAGACGGAGCCGAGCGCGGCCACGGCCACCTCGCGCGCCGCCATGCCGGGGATCAGGGCGACGACCATCTGCCAGTTGAAGCCGATGGGGGCGAAGATCGGTTCCAGCGCATGGCCGATCATGCCGGCGAAGGAATAGTCGATGGCGGGGCCTGTCGCGCCCTGCGGTGGATAGGGGAAGGTCGAGGCGGCCCAGACGAGGATCATCAGGGGCAGGATGATCCGAGCGGCGCGCTCCATGAAGACCTTGGCCCGAAGCCACAGATTGAACAGGACGTTCTTCACGTCGGGCAGCTTGTAGGCTGGAAGCTCCATCATGAAGGGCTCCACCGCGCCCCGCCAGAAAACCTTGCGGATGACGAAGGATACGGCCAGCGCCGAAACGATGCCGGTCGCATAGAGGCCGAACATGACCAGCCCCTGGAGCGAGGCGAAGCCCCAGACGGTCTGGTTCGGAATGAAAGCGGCGATGATCAGGGTGTAGACCGGGATGCGCGCCGAACAGGTCATCAGCGGCGCGACCATGATGGTGGTCAGACGATCGCGCCGGGCGTCGATGACCCGGGCGGCCATGACGCCGGGGATGGCGCAGGCGAAGCTGGACAGAAGCGGGATGAAGGCCCGGCCATGCAGGCCCGCGCCGCCCATGATCCGGTCCATCAGGAAGGCGGCCCGCGCCATATAGCCGAGGTCTTCCAGCAGGATGATGAAGGCGAACAGGATGATGATCTGGGGCAGGAAGACCAGCACGCCACCCACGCCGGCGATCAGGCCGTCGACGATCAGGCTCTGAACCAGAGGCCAGAGGGGCCCGGTGTCGGGCACGACGGCGGCGACACCGGTTCCAAGGAGAACGAAGCCCGCCTCGATCGCTTCCATGGCGGGGCTCGCCCAGGCGAAGACGGCCTGGAACATGACGAACAGCAGGGCCAGCAGGATGACGAGGCCACCGACGGGGTGGAGCAGGACGGCGTCGATGCGGCCAGTGGTCGTGTCGGGCCGCTCGGGCGGGCGCACACAGTCGCGCATGATCTGTTCGGCCCGGGCGTGGGCGACGCGGAGGGCGGCGGCGTCGGGGGCGGACCAGCCGCCCTCGGCGGGCTCGGCCCAGCCGGGCGAGGCGGCCGCCTCGATGGCGACGATCAGGTCAGGGATGCCGCGCTTGCGGGTCGCGGTGGTGGTGACGATGGGCACGCCCAGGGCGGCTGCCAGTCGGTCGAAATCGATGCGCAGACCCTGGCGCTCGGCGATGTCGAACATGTTCAGCGCCAGCACCATGGGCCGCCCGACGGCCTTGAGCTCGAGGATAAGGCGCAAGACGAGCCGCAGGTTGGTCGCGTCGGCGACGGCGACGATGACGTCCGGGGCCGCTTCGCCCTGAAGACGGCCCAGTACGGCGTCGCGGGTGACCTCTTCGTCCGGGCTGCGGGCACGCAGCGAATAGGTGCCGGGCAGATCTAGCGCGGTGATGGAGCGGCCAGACGCGGTCTGAACCCGGCCCTCTTTCCGCTCGACGGTGACGCCGGCGTAGTTGGCGACCTTCTGGTGGGCGCCGGTCAGGGCGTTGAACAGGGCGGTCTTGCCCGAGTTCGGATTGCCGACGAGGGCGACCCGCAGCGGCCGAACCGCGATGTCCATCTATTCTGCGGCTTCGGCGAGAAGTTCGACGGTCAGACTGGCCGCCTCGCGACGGCGCAGTGCCACGCGCATATCGTCGACCTTGAGCGCCATGGGATCGCGGCCGAACAGGCCGTTGTGAATGAGCTCGACGCGAGCCCCCTCGACCAGGCCCAGTTCCAACAGGCGACGCTCCAGCTCTGCGGCGTGCGCGTCGTCCCCGCCCGGGCGAACCCCCGTGATGACACCCCGGTCACCGAGGCGTGCGTCGGACAGGGAAATGACCGTGCTCATGTTGCGAGTGCCTATCAGGTGCTGGGAGGGGGCGTCTAGGCTTCCGCGTCTCTGCCCCGTCGCGAAGCGATGGAGGAGTGGATCGCGGCGACCCGCCGCGAGACGAGGGGGGCGAGGCGGTGGCGGGAGTAAGGGCTGGCTGGTCCTGATGCGGGTGTTTGGGGGGAGAGCCTTGGACGGACGCGTCGCCTCGCCCCCTCCGTCAGCTCGCGAAGGGCTCGCTGCCACCTCCCCATCGCTGCGCGACAGGGAGGAGACGCATTGGGCATGAGTTATCGCTCTTCCGCTGTGAACGGGTGGGAAGGGCGGGCGGAGCGTCCCGGCTTTCGCCGGGATGACAATGGAATACCGTTTCGCGAAAGCTTCGACGCTCCGCGCGATTGGTCTGATCGGAAGCGGACGGCCCCGCGTCGTTCGGACGCGACTGACCGGGGACCAACGGCCCTGTTAGAGCCTTGCCGCTACTGACGCCTCCGGCGGGAAGGTCGGCGTG
>JADCBH010000016.1 GCA_020253595.1 Brevundimonas sp. | reverse complement strand
CAGCGAGGTAACCGTCTGGTGCTCCAACGACTACCTCGGCATGGGCCAGAGCCCGCACGTGCTGAAGGCCATGCACGATGCGATCGACAGCTGCGGCGCAGGCGCCGGCGGCACCCGCAATATCTCCGGCACCAACCACCAGCACGTCCTGCTGGAGCGCGAGCTCGCTGACCTGCACGGCAAGGAAGCGGCGCTGCTGTTCACGTCGGGCTATGTGTCCAACTGGGCGGCGCTGGGCACGCTCGCGGCGCGCCTGCCGAACTGTATGGTCCTGTCCGACGCCCAGAACCATGCGTCCATGATCGAGGGCATTCGCCACAGCCGCGCCGAGCGCAAGATCTTCCGCCACAACGACCCGGAGCATCTGAACCAGCTGCTGTCCGAACTGGACCCGGCGCGGCCCAAGCTGGTCGCCTTCGAGAGCGTCTATTCGATGGACGGCGACATCGGGCCGATCCGCGAGATCGTGGAAGTGTCAGAGGCCCATGGGGCCATGACCTATCTCGACGAGGTCCACGGCGTCGGCCTCTACGGGCCGCGCGGCGGCGGCGTCGCCGAACGCGAGGGCCTGATGGACCGCATCACCGTCATCGAGGGCACGCTGGGCAAGGCCTTCGGCGTCATGGGCGGCTACATCGCCGCCTCCACGGCCCTGTGCGACTGGGTGCGCAGCTATGCGTCCGGCTTCATCTTCACCACCGCGCTGCCGCCCGCCGTGGCCGCCGGTGCCTGCGCCAGCGTGCGCCATCTGAAGGCCTCGGAGATGGAACGCGCCCGCCACCAGGACCGGGTCACCCGTGTTCGCTGGCGTCTCGATATGGCGGGGATCCCGCACATGCAGAACGACAGCCACATCATCCCCGTGATGGTCGGCGACCCGCACAAGTGCAAGATGATCTCCGACTGGCTGATGGAGCACCACGGCATCTATGTGCAGCCCATCAACTATCCGACCGTGCCCAAGGGCACCGAGCGGCTGCGCATCACGCCCTCGCCGGTCCACACCGACGGTGATATCGACCGCCTGATCGACGCCCTGTCGGAAATCTGGGGTCACTGCGCGCTCGCACGGACGTCGGTCGCCGCCTGACGTCCTTCTCCCCTTGCGGGAGAAGGTGGCCGAGCGCAGCGAGGTCGGATGAGGGGTGACAGGCGACGGCGTCGGTGAGCCATCGACCGGCCGCCAGGTTCCGCTTACCGAGTCTCACCCCTCATCCGGCCCTCCGGGCCACCTTCTCCCGCAAGGGGAGAAGGAACGCTGTCGATCACCCAACCGTGACTGCGCCCCGGTAGCCGCGCCGCGCCCTCGCGCCTAGGTTCCCCGTAACGAATCCACACGCCCAGCGTACCAACCTCAAGAGATTTCGCCGCCGTCCACCGTCCCCAGGAGCCCGCCATGTCCAGCATTCCCGTTGCCCCGCGCGCCACAGGCCCTGCCGTCCGCCGCATCTCTGGCCGCGATCTCGACTGGGCCCTGGCTGAAGGGTGGAAGGATTTCAACGCCAAGCGCGGCGACATCTTGGTTCTGGCGGTCCTCTATCCGGTGCTGGGTCTGTTGGCTGCCGCTATCGCGCTGAACGACCGACTGCTGCCGGTCTTCTTCCCCCTGGTCGCTGGTCTGTCGGTCATGGGGCCGGCGGTGGCCGCAGGCTTCTACGAGATCGCCCGTCGGCGCGACCTCGGCATCTCCTCCAGCTATCGCCACTTCTTCGACCCGCTGAACGGCCGCAGCCGTGCCCCGCTGGTCGTGCTGACGCTGATGTCGCTGGTCTTCTTCGCCGCCTGGATCGCGGCGGCCTGGATCATCTACGAGGCGACCCTGGCGCGGGTCAGCCCGATGACGATCTCTGGCGGCTTTGAGCAGCTGTTCTCCACGCCCGAAGGCTGGACCATGGTCGTGGTCGGCAACGCGGTCGGGGCGGTCTTCGCAGTCATGACGGTGTTCCTGACGCTGGTGTCCTTTCCCATGGTGGTGGACAAGCCCGTTGATGCCGGAACCGCCGTAGGCACATCGATCCGTGCGGTTTCGGCCAACATCCCGACCGTCGCATCTTGGGGCGTGCGGGTCGCCGTCCTGCTGGTGCTCGGTGCCCTGCCGTTGTTCGTGGGTCTGGCCGTGGTCCTGCCGGTGCTCGGCTATGCGACCTGGCACCTCTACACCCGCATGGTCGAGCGCTGATCAGGCAGACAGGTCGACGTCCTTTCTCTCCCTGACCAGCAGCACGCCCAGTACGACTGTCGCCACGGCGACGACCACCGGGTACCACAGCCCGGCGTAGACGTTGCCCGTCGCCGCGACGATGGCGAAGGCCGTGGTCGGCAGGAAGCCGCCGAACCACCCGTTGCCGATGTGGTAGGGCAGCGACATCGAGGTGTAGCGGATGTTGGTCGGGAACATCTCCACCAGCGCCGCCGCGATCGGCCCGTAGACCATGGTCACATAGAAGACGAGAACGAACAGGATCGCGACGACCAGCGGCCGGTTGACCAGGGCGCTGTCGGCCCTGGCCGGATACCCCGCCGCCGTCAGGGCCGCGCCCAGTTCCGTCTCGAACGCCGACTTGGCCGACGCAAAGTCGGCCCGGGCCATCGCGGTGCCGTCGAAGCTGACCACTGTCGCCCCTCCGATCCGGACCTGGGCGACCGCACCGGCCGGTGCGGCCTCATTGGCGTAGCTGACGCCGGACTTGGCCAGCCAGCTCTTGGCAAGGTCGCAGGAACTGTCGAACACCGTCTTGCCGACGGGATCGAACTGGACCGAGCAGTCGGCTGGATCGGCCACGACCGTCACCGGTGCCGTCGCGACGGCCGCCGCCAACCGGGGATTGGCCGCCTCGGTCAGGGCGTTGAACAGCGGGAAGTAGGTCGCCGCTGCCAGCAGACATCCGGCCAGAATGATCGGCTTTCGCCCCACCTTGTCCGACAGCCAGCCCCAGAAGATGAAGAAGGGCGTGGCCAGCAACAGGGCTGTGGCGATCAGGATGTTGGCCAGCGCCGCATCGACCCGGAGCACCTTCTCGAGAAAGAACAGGGCGTAAAACTGGCCTGTGTACCAGACCACCGCCTGACCGGCGGTGAGTCCCAGCAGGGCGATCAGCACCAGCTTCAGATTGGGCCACCGCCCGAAGCTGTCCTTCAGCGGCGTCGCCGACCCCCGCCCTTCCGCCTTCATGCGGGCGAACGCCGGGCTTTCCGCCAGCTTCAGCCGGATCCACAGCGACACGCCCAGCAGCAGGATCGAGACCAGGAAGGGGATGCGCCAGCCCCAGTCCTTGAACGCCTCTTCCCCCACCGTCAGCCGGACGCCGAGGATGACGACGAGGCTGAGCATCAGGCCGGCCGTCGCGGTAATCTGGATGAAGCTGGTGTAGAGGCCCCGCCGGCCCGGCGGAGCATGTTCGGCCACATAGGTCGCGGCCCCGCCATACTCCCCGCCCAGCGCCAGCCCCTGGATCAGTCGCATGGCGATCAGGATCACGGGCGCGGCCACGCCAATCGCCGCATACGATGGCAGAAGGCCGACGACGAAGGTCGACACCCCCATCAGCAGCATGGTCACCAGAAAGGTGTTCTTGCGTCCCCAAAGATCGCCCAGTCGACCGAACACGAGAGCCCCGAAGGGCCGCACGGCGAAGCCCGCGGCGAACGCCATCAGGGCGAAGATGAAGCCGGTCGTCTCATTCACGCCCGAGAAGAACTGGGCCGTGATGATCGCCGCCAGCGAGCCGTACAGATAGAAGTCGTACCACTCGATCACCGTTCCGACCGACGACGCCAGGATGACCATCCGGTCGTCGCGCTTCAGCCCGGCCTCGGACGTCGGTTGAGCTGCTTGGGTCATACGCGCGGGCCTCCCCGCCCGCATCGACAGTGCCAGCCTTCGGACAAAAGAAAAGGGCGGCCGGTACGAGACCGGCCGCCCTGATCCTTTCGGTCGAACCGTCGCTTAGAAGCGGGCGGTCAGGCCGACGTAGTAGCGACGACCCAGGACGTCATAGGTCGACGGATCGGTGTTGGACGCGATCGACGGAGAGTAGACCGGAGCCAGTTCATCGGTGAGGTTGTTCACACCGGCGCGCAGCGACACCGTGTCGTTGACCGCCCACGACGTGTTCAGGTCGAAGTAGTCAATGCCGTCGATGATCTGGGCGCGGTTGTTGAAGTTCGCAACTTCACCCTGGTAGCGCCAGCGGACACCCACGTTGACCGGACCATAGGCCCAGTTCAGCGACGTCAGGAACTTCCATTCCGGGAAGGTCAGGCCGAGGGTGTTGGACACCGTGCCCGTGCGGTCCGTGAAGGCGCCGCCCGGCAGGTCCTGGCGCTGCCAGGTGTCCAGCTTGGTACCGGTGATGTTGAACGCCAGCTGGCCCCAGTCCGGCGCCCCGATGTCCGCGAGCGTGACGTTCCAGTCGACCTGGAAGTCGATGCCAGAGGTTTCGAGCGTCGCCAGGTTGGAGTTGGTCTCGAAGGTGTTGATCACCTGACCCGTGTTCCGGTCGCGCTGGAAGAGCGAGCAGAAGAAGTTGTTCTGGTCGTAGCTCGGGTTCGACGTGCCGTCGAAGTTGAAGCAGCGACGGAACTGCTCGGTCACGGCCACGGTACCGATGACGTTCTCGATCGAGATGTCGTAGTAGTCGACCGAGGCCGACAGGCCGCTCAGCCAGGGGTTGGCGAAGGTCGACTGCCAGGTGACACCGACGGTGTACGAGTCAGCCGTCTCTTCGCTCAGGCCCGGGTTGCCGCCCGTCAGACCCGACACCTGCTGGTTGGCGAAGGTGTAGGTGTCGATGACGGCCGCCGGAACGCCCTGCGCCAGGCAGAGGGTCCGGACGGCAGCAGCCCCGGCTGCGCCCGGGGCGCGATAGGCGCCGCGGATGTCGCAGGGGTCACCCGAGAACTGGCGGGCACCAGCCGTCGAGGTCGGGGCGCCGACGTTCGGGAAGTTCAGGTTCTGGGGCCCGAACAGTTCGCCGATCGAGGGCGCGCGGACCGCGCGCTGGATGCCGCCGCGCAGACGCAGGCCATCCACGATTTCCCAGTTCAGGTCGGCCTTGTACGACTCGGCCGTGCCGATGGTGTCGTAGCTGGACAGACGATAGCCGAGGTTGGTCTCGAGGTTACGGATCAGCGGCAGATCGCGCAGCAGCGGGATCAGGACTTCGGCGTAGCCTTCGTAGACCTGGTCAGCACCCGAGAGCGGCTGGGCGGCGTTGAAGCCGGCGACGTCCGGACCGGTGATTCCGTTCAGGACAAAGCTGCCCGACAGCAGGGCATCCGGAACGAAGTTGTAGTTCTGCTCGCGGTAGCCGCCGCCGAGGGCGACGCGGACTTCGCCGGCCGGGAGGTCGAAGACGCCGCCCTGCAGGTTGATTTCGAAGACGCGCTGGTCGTTGGTGACCGTGTTCTTGGACAGGCGGCCAATGAAGCTGGCGCAGGCGGCGCTCAGTTGGGTCTCACCGAAGGGGTTGAAACCGCCGGCGCAGAGGCTGCGTCCGCCGTCAGCCGCTTCCAGCAGTCGCTGGACCTGGGAACGGGACACGTTGCCCGACTGGGTCGTGACGTTGTCGACGCGGCCGTACGACAGGAACATGTCGTAGGTCCAGTCGCGGGTACCCGCCAGGTCGCCGCGGATGCCCGTGGTGACCTGATAGACGTTGTAACTCTCAGACCCGCGACGCGGTCCCAGGGCCGAGAAGCGCTTGTCCAGACGGAAGGTGGCCGTCGGGTTCGGGCGGCTGGCCAGGACGCCGGCGAGCTCGGCGGAGATGAAGGGGTTGGTCGAGGGAACGCGGAAGCCCGTCACCGAACCGGCACCCGGCGTGGCGGCCAGAACGTTGGCGGTCTCGTACTGCGAGAAGAGGAACTCGGTGTAGACTTCAGCCGACGGATTGATCTCGTAGTTGACCGCGCCGAACACGTTGTAGCGATCCTGCGGCAGGATCATGTAGTTCAGCGGTGCCGTCGTGTAGAGGAAGTCGGCCGACTGCAGCGGACCCGGCTGACGCGAGCCGTCATAATCGATCCCGCCCGGGCTGATGAAGTCACGATAGCCCTGGTGCGTGAACAGGGTGCCGTTGTTGTTGAAGCCGAAGGTGTGGGTGTTCAGCGAACCCGGAACGGCTGCGGCCACGGCGGCAGCGGTCGGCAGGTTGGTCGCATCGAACACGGTGTTGCCGAGCGGCGAGGCACCCGAGAAGCCACCGATCGAGGCGAAGCCGCGCGCAGCGTTGAAGATCGCCTCGCGGTGCGAGTAGCTGAAGGACACCACGGCATTGCCGCGGCCGTCGGCGATGTCGCCGCCCACCGTCAGGGACACCGAGTCGGTGCCGCCGTCATTGCGGTCGGTCTCACCGTACTGCAGGTCGACCTGGACGCCTTCGAAGTCGTCGTTCAACAGGAAGTTCAGCACGCCGGCCACGGCGTCCGAGCCGTAGGTCGACGACGCACCACCGGTGATCGTCTCGATGTTACGGATCAGGGCGGTCGGCAGGATGTTCAGGTCGACCACCGACGAGGAGTTCGACGGAACGATGCGGCGACCGTTCAGCAGCACCAGCGTACGGGTCGTGCCCAGGCCGCGCAGCTGCACGTTGGCCTGACCACCGTTTGACGGGTTGTTCGAGGTGGCGTTGGTGGCCGGGGTGAACTGCGGCAGGTCGTTGATCAGGGTGTCGATGTTCACCGAACCCGTCGCCTGGAAGTCTTCCTGACTGACGGTCACGATCGGCGAGTTGGCGACATAGTCCTGACGCGCGATACGCGAGCCGGTGACGACGATGTCTTCAACCTGGTCGTCCTCGGCATCCTGGGCCAGAACGGGCGTGGACATCAGGGCGGTGGCGGCCACGATCGCGGCACCAGCGAACATCGAGGTGCCGAGAAGTCGGCGGCGAAGGGTGTTGTCGGTCAAAGCTGCATCTCCGTGAGCCGTATTGTCATTTGAGGTCGAGCCGTAGCTGCCCCGCACCTGCGCCCCCCTGGCGAGGAGGCGGATTCAGAGCTTGGTCTTCCCTTTATGCGGTCGCGCCACAGGGTCAATCGCGATGGCGAAAAGACGACGCTTTCGTGAAGGAATGTCACATTGAGACCACGCCCATACCGCATTGGGCGAGGGTATGCTTAGCCATTGACTGTCACGGGCGGGCGGCGGCGTGTTACGGCCACAATGCAATCCGGATTGAAGAGGGCGAGCCGAGTAATGACTGCAACACACTGGCTTGCGATTTCGGCAGCGGCCCTGGCTCTGTCAGCCGCTTCGGGGTCGGCCAAGGCCCAGGTCAGACCCGGCCAGGACGCCACAACCTCGCGCCCGGCTCTGCTTGAGCGTCTTCTCGCCTGCCGCAGCATCACAGCCGAGGCGGAAAGACTGGCCTGTTTCGACACCGCCGCCGCCGCCTTTGAAACCGCGGAGGCCGCCGGCGAGGTGACGGTGGTGGATCAGGCCCAGGCGCGACAGACCCGCCAGCGTCTGTTCGGCCTTGATCTCGATACCGTGAACCTGTTCGGCAACCTGCGGAATGATGATCCGGTAGAGGCGGTCGAGACGACCGTGGTCAGCGCCCGCCAGAATCATCGGGATGAATGGACGTTCGTTCTCGCCGACGGGTCGACGTGGCAACAGGTCGACAGCACCCGGCTGACCGTCCGTGTCCAGCCGGGGGCACCGGTCCAGATTCGCCAGGCCGCGCTCGGCAGCTATCTGCTCAGCGTCAGCGGGGCCCGCTCGCTGCGGGTCAGACGAGAGCGTTGACGCTGGCTTGGTCTCGGCCGTGACGACGGACTGGTCCGCGCCTTACGCACAGGCCCAGGCCGACATGGCGCGCGGAGACATGGCCCGCGCTTTCGCCGTCCTCGCGCCGGCGCAAACCGACGTCACCGCGCCCTTGCCCGTCGTTCGCCTCCTGGCGTCGGCACTGCGCGCCCTTCGCCGGAACCGGGACGCTCGACCGGTCCTGGAACAACTGACGCGGCTCCAACCGGACAGCGCGATCGCCGAGCATAATCTAGCGGCTGCGCTCGGTGACATGGGGGACGCGGTCGCGGCGGAGGCCGCGGCCCGCCGCGCCCTGACGAAGGGCGGCGATGCGCCGGAGACCT